>JBOIDL010000033.1:0-24824 GCA_050740435.1 Gammaproteobacteria bacterium | reverse complement strand
GTGTGGGAATATCAAAATATCTATGATCAACAGAATAATGCCGTGATAAACAAGGCTACGTGGGTGGCCGATAACTTTTTTGAAAGAGAACTACCGGATTGTGCAAGCAATGCAAAATAGGAAACAAGCTCGTCGGGTTGATGTTGAAGGGAAGCAGTCAGTTGGTCCCCATTTTTGTTCTCTAACGCTACGAATGAGCCGCGCATGCTGACACGGAACGATGGGCGCGTCGGCTCCATTCGTTTGCTAGCCAGTCACGCCCGTCGCCGACTCCCTTAACCTCCGAATGAGGTCCTTTTCTGGGCGAACCTCGATGGTGTCGCCGACTGAAGTGTGGATTTGTGCCACAAGCGTCTTCATCGATCGGTCCGATAGATCCTTAATGAACCCAGTCGAGAATTCTCGCAGCCAATTCGGCGTCGCGAGGAACGACACCATGAAGTTCGCGTTCTTGCCGTGAGCCAACTCCACCGGGAATTGGGTTGTAAAAGGCCCGGACACCGGCTGGATGCAGTACTTTCGTTGGCGCCCCTTCCCAACCGCCCAGCCGACTGAATTGATAGTGACCGACCGCTCTCCGAGATTGGTAACGCTGATGCTCAGATGTTCCTGAAACGGACTTCCGTCCCAACCGAACTGCGGCTCGCCGCCAGCCCGGAACCTGCTGGCAAGACACCGCTCGACGAGGCCTCCAAACGCGCCTTGCACTTCGACGTCAGCGGCTTGATTCCGGTGGTGCAGCTCGACCTGCAACTCGCCCCCGGCACGCATGTCGCCCCGGTCCGCATCCAAGGCCGCCAGCGGGCCGATGCGCCGTGGCAGGACCTCGCGTCCAGCGTGTTCTATCGGCTGGAGCGCGGCGGCAACGTCAGCACCTCGCCGCCGCTATTGGTGCTGACGACCCTCCGTTACCTGCGCCTGATCCCCGATGAGCGCGCCGCGGCCTTGGACGCCACGCAGACCCGCCTCATTGTGCAAGCCCCGCTCGCGACCCTGGTGTTCGCCACCCAAGGGCAGTCGCCGTACCGCTTGCTCAGCGGCTCGGCCACCGCGCCGGCCGGTGCCTTGCCGGCCACCACGCTGGTGCCCGCGCTCGACGAGGAACGCCCGCGTTTCGGCCAGGCCACGCTCGGAGAATGGAGCGAAATCACCGAAGTGGCGCGCCGGGCCGAAGCGCAGAAGCGGCGGGCCGCGCTGCGGCCCTGGCTGTTGTGGAGCGTGTTGCTGGTGGGAGTCGGCGGGCTGGCGTTCATGGTGTGGCGGCTGATGCGCAGCCCGCCGCAGGCCAGCGCCTGACTCGGGTCTAGTTCGGCGATCGACGCGGTGGCCAGGTCGTCGAACAAGGCCATCGAGGCCTTGCCGGACACCACATAGGGGTCCAGCACCGCCGTCTCCGAATACTTCACCAGCAGGGCGGGGCAGATGCACCTGCTGAGTGACCGTCAGCGAGTTCGGCCCTTTATTATGTCATAGATCCAGACGGCTCCAGGGATATTCTTCGATGAGTCGCCTTCATCCCGCGAGGTGCTGGCGCAGGCGCCGCGCATCTGCGCCAGCGCGCCGAGCCGGCGGACCCGTTTCGGCGTGTTCCGGATGTGATGAGGATTTATAATCCTTCTATGGACAAGCTCACGGCCTTCTACCAGCTCATCGATCCCCTGAGACCTCTGGAGGCGACCGAGCAGGACCTCTACGTCGATTGGCAGAAGGACCTTAAGGCCGATGATGTCAAGGGCAGGCTCATCCGTGGCCTGGCGCGCAGCGGAGATATACCCTACACGCGGCTCTTCACCGGCCACCGTGGGTGCGGCAAGACCACCGAGCTGTACCGGGTGCAGCATGCGCTGGAAACGGGTAACGCGCCCCGCAGGCTGTTCGTGTCGTTCCTGGAGGCGGAGCGCTGGCTGGACCTCGCGGACGTCCAGCCCCAGGACGTGGTCTATCACATGGTGTGGCAATTACTGGCCGATCTCGACGCCCGCGCCGGCATCGGCTTCGGCCTCACGAAATTCAAGCAGTTCCTGGGCGGCCTGCTCGATCGCATCAAGGCCTTGGGGCTCGAAGGGATGGAGATCTCCACGGATCCCGTGAGCCTCAGTATCGCCCTCAAGGACGTACCCGGCGCCCGCGCCGAGCTTCGCAAGCTCATCGAAGAGCGCCTTCCGCGCATCTACGATCTGGTCAACCAGGAGGTCTTGAAACCCGCCCGTGAGGAGCTGAAGAAAAAGGGCTACGACGATGTCCTCATCATCGTCGATCAGCTCGACCGCATCCCGCAGAAGGTGCTGTACGAGGACTTGACCAACCACGAGAACCTGTTCCTGGATCACGCAGGCATCCTCCGGGCCCTCAATTGCGGGGTCCTCTACATCATCCCCATCGAGCTAGCCTACAGCCGCTGTCAGGCCCGGTTGGACAACACCTACGGAAGAGAGGTCTTGTCCCTGCCCGTCCTTCCGGTCTTGCGCCGGGACGGGAGCCCAAACGAAGGAGGAATTGGAGCGCTCCGCGAGATCGTGAGCCGCCGCGCCGCAAAGGCCAGGCTGGAGCCGCGGGAGATCATGAACGAGGCGTCGCTCGATCGGTTGTGCCGGCTGTCCGGGGGCCATGTGCGCAGCCTCTTCGTGATGCTGCGCGAAGCCCTGGATCGCTGCGACACGCTGCCCATACCGCCGGAGGTGCTGGAGCGGGCCATCCGCTCCGGTGCCCAGAATCTGGCCCTGCCCTTGCGCGCGGACGAATGGGCCGTCCTGGACGAGATCAAGGGAACGCAGGCGTCGGTCAAGCGTGAAGGCAATGCGCTCTGGTACGCCTTGCAGCGCGACCTCTTCGTCTTCTGCTATGAGGACGAGCGGGGCCTCTGGTATGCCCCGCACCCGCTCCTGGACGAGCTGCCGAGGTGAAGGTCGCGGCCGCCGTGGGCCTCACGCTCGAGAATCGAGTCGAGCTCAAACGGCTCTGTAACCTCTTGCGCAGGGCCGGTGGTTTTGCCTTAGCGTTTGCGAGCGTGGCGCACCGGGGATTGCGGGAGCGGCTAGCGGCGGCGATCCGGAGCGAGC
This sequence comes from Gammaproteobacteria bacterium, assembly GCA_050740435.1. Taxonomy (GTDB): domain Bacteria; phylum Pseudomonadota; class Gammaproteobacteria; order JACCXJ01; family JACCXJ01; genus USCg-Taylor. The sequence continues at coordinate 21,765 of JBOIDL010000033.1, read as the reverse complement.
TGCCGGATACCGAGATCGTGAAGGTGGCACTCAGGCCTGGGTGGAGCATCGTGGCGCAGCTCGAAGAGGCGGCCGACAAAGCACCCGGGGCGATGTTCATCTACGGCCTCGAAACCCTGGTGGATTTGAGCCGCCCGCAGAGTGAGGCACTGGCGATGCTCACTCTCAACCGCGGCTATTGCATGCGTCGGTTTCCCTGGCCGGTAGTGTTCTGGAGCCCCCGTTTCGTCTTGCGTGAATTCGCGCGCCAGGGCATCGACACTTGGTCGGGCCGCTCAGGGGTCTACCATTTCGAAGGTGCGAGAGAGGACGCTCGCGCGACGCTTGCCGAGCAGGAAGCAGGCTACGACCGGTCGCTGAGCCTCAAGGACAGGCGCGAGCGCCAGGAGGTTTTGTTGCAAGTGCTGGCCGAGCTGGAGCCAGCCGCGAGTTCCAAGGAGCTTGCGGACGCGCTTTTTCTTCTGGCCCGCGCCGCGGGCTTCGAAGGTGATGGTGACGCCGAGGAGCAGTACCTAGAACGTGCCCTCCCCGTGTATAGAGCTATGGCCGAGCGGCTCGGCGAGGCGAACTGTATTGGAAGCCTCGGCAATGTGGATTTACGTCGCGCCCGCTACGACAAGGCCGAGGCGCACTATCAAGAGGCCCTCCCGCTCTACCGCGCGATCGACGACCGGCTCGGCGAGGCACATTGCATCGCGAGCCTGGGCGATGTCGCCGTAGGACACACCCGCTACGACGAGGCCGAGGCGCACTATCGAAAAGCTCTTTCCGCCTACCAGGAGATACGCGGCCCGCTCGGGCGGGCACGCTGCATCCGAAGCCTGGGCGAAGTGGCCTTTAGACGTGCCCGTTACGAGGAGGCCGCGGCACGCTATCAAGAAGCCCTTTGCGCCTACCAGGAGGAACGCGACCCGCTCGGGCGGGCGAGCTGTATCCGAGACCTGGCCGAATTGGCGTCATGGCGCAACCGCTACGCGGAGGCCGGGGCACGCTATCAAGAAGCCCTCCCCCTCTATCGGGAGTCCGGCAAGCGGCTCGAAGAGGCGAGTTGCCTCAAAGGCCTGGGCGATGTGGCTTTATGGCGCGCCCGTTGCCGGGAGGCCGAGGCACGCTATCAAGAAGCCCTCTGCGTCTTCGGCGAGATCGACAACCGACTCTGGCAGGCGAACTGCCTCCGAGGCCTGGGCGATGTGGCCCTATGGCGCGCTCGCTACGCAAAGGCCAAGACGCACTATCGAGAGGCGCTTTCACTCTACCGCAAGATCGATAACCAGCTCGGGGAGGGTCTCTGCATCCAAGGGCTCGGGGCCGTGGCCTTAGGGCACGCCCGCTTCGGGGAGGCTAAGGACCATTATCAACAGGCCCTCTCCCTCTACGAAAAGAACGATAACCGGCTCGGGAAGCCGCTCTGCATCCAAGGATTCGGCGACGTAGCCTTTCGGCGCGCTAGCTACGGGGAGGCTGAGGCGCACTATCAAGAAGCGCTCACACTGTACCGCGAGATCGGCTACCGGCTCGGAGAGGCGAACTGCCTCCGAGGTCTGGGCGCTGTGGCTTTACGGCAAGCCCGTTGTCGGGAGGCCGAGGCACGCTACCAAGAGGCGCTCACCCTCTACCGCGAGATCGGCGACCAGCTCGGCGAGGCGAGGTGCCTCAACGGCCAGGGCGATGTGGCTTTACGGCGCGCTCGCTACCCAAAGGCCACGGCACACTATCAAGAGGCCCTCTCTCTGTACCGTGACGTCGGCAACCGCCTTGGGGAGGCACACTGCATTCAGGGCTTCGGAGACGTGGCCTTAAGGCGCGCCTGCTACGACGAGGCCGAGGCGCACTTTCAAGCGGCCCTCCCACTCTACCGTGAAGTGGGCGATCGACTCGGAGAGGCGCACTGCCTTTATGCCCAGGGTCAACTGCTGCAGGCGGTCCATCGAACCGAAGGCGCTCGAGCCGCCTTTTCCGAAGCGGCCTGGATCTATGCCGACATCGGGCTCGAGGACTGGGCATCTCGGGCCCTGGAGGCGGGCGCGGCGCTGGCGTCCCCACCCGCTACCGGCGCGGCGAGCTAGTCTAGTTACGCCGCAGGAATAAATAAGAAATCCAATCGCGTACCGAAACTCCATGCAAGGCATGGGGGGCGTAGACACAGCACATCGTCGCGCGAGGATTGTCCGCATCCTAGTGGAGGTCGCAGAAACACGCCGCATAACACAGCCCGTCATTCCGGCCAAGTACGCGCAGCGGACGCGAGCCGGAATCGATGCGGAGCATAGGCCGGCGACCAAACCTCACATGGCCTCGAAATGTGGCGCCTCGGGCGATGAATCGACCAAATATATCTCCATTCGTTGCCCCGACTCGCGTGATTGACACGCCACTGCTTCAGCAGTACTTTCCCTTTCGAGGAAAAAAGCGTTTAAAATTCTTATTCGCCGGCAATGCCTCAGTGTGACGGCAATCATGTGCTGCGATGTCAGTTGACTGCGGAATCCTGAACACACTGCTGGAGGACCCATGTTCGACTCTGCGATCCTAGACGTCGCGATTGGGCTGGTGTTCATTTTTCTCCTTGTCAGCTTGCTCGTCAGCGCCGCCTCAGAGGCGCTCTCTGGCTGGCTGAAATGGCGCAGCCAGCATTTATGGGAAGGGCTCGAGCAGTTGCTGCAGTCCCCAGACGCGCGGAACGAGCTGTACAACCACCCGCTCGTCAAGGGGCTCGCGCGGGTAGATGTCGTCAGGCCAGAGTGGAACGAAGGACGCAATGGTCCCTCGTACATCCCGTCGCGGACGTTCGCCTTGGCGCTCATCGATATCCTGCGCCAGCCGCACAGATTTGTTGATGACCTGCAGCAGCGGCTTCAAAGCGCTGTGGACGATCCGTTGAAAATATTCGAATCACTCGAGCGAATCGTGCAGGAAGTGTCTGGCGCCAGTATTCCAGACAAGGTCAAGGCCGAGCTAGGTGAGCTGCGAGACCGGTTGCACCAGCCCGTCGACGCCGCCGTTGTTGCAAGCCTGAAACAAAAGGTGCGCGGCGTGCTCGATAGCGTGCCGGAAGCGGAACGGCCGGTAATAGCCGAGAGGGTTTCCGAATGGGTCGGGCAACAAGCGGATGCCGCTGCCACGTATGTAGATCTTCGGACCACGCTGACCGCTGCCATCCGCACCGTTCCCTTTGCGGGATCGGCATCAACCGAACAAGTGCGGGCAGCCCTTGAGAAAGTTGTTGACCAGTTCGCGTATGGTAGCCCGGAAGAAGCTATCCGCGAAATCCAGGCATTTACGAAGGAGGCAGCAAAGCGTTGGCTACAAGATGCGAGTAGCCCGTTTCAAGGCACCCATGCGGCGCTTTCCCCTCTGCTTCACGATGCCGCTGATGATGTCGATCGCTTCAGGGAAAACATCGAGATCTGGTTCAACGATGGAATGGACCGCGTGTCAGGCTGGTACAAGCGCCATATCGCCTATGTGCAGGGAGCGATCGCCCTGGGTCTGGCGATGGTCATGAACATAGACGCGCTCCAGATTACGCGTACGCTGTGGCGCGAACCGGCGTTGCGACAGAGTTTGGTCGCTAACGCCGAGGCGTTTGCGGACAACCCTCCGCCATCGCTGCAGTACCCAGCCTCGGAAACAGTCGGCCAGGCCTCGGCCAGCACCGACAAGGTGCTGAAAGCCAGGTTATCGACGGTGCGACTGCTCCCGGACGACGTGGCCACGGCCTATATAACGCTGCCCGAACCGGCAACGGATCAAGCATCGCTTGTCGTGGAGCGTCAGAGCGTTCACATCTTCGTCGGGGAGACAGACCAAGAGATTTCGGCGAGTCGAATCGAAGTAAAGCCGACCGCCGGCGCCACTGAGATCCCGATCTTTCTGAAGGCAGGCCCGGTCACGACGGAGACCCGCGAGCGAATCAAAGTGACAGCAGGCGGTCAAGAGGTGTTGCCAGAGCTGGTGGTCACTCCGATGGCCGATCAGAGCTTCGCTGCCGTGCAAAAACAGATCGCGACACTGGGGTTGCCAATTGGGTGGAGTTGCCCGGTGGACGCGGCGGTAAGGGGTGTACCCAACGGCGACAGCATCGGAGGGCCCTTCTGGTGTGCACCCGGCAAGTCGGGAGGGACCTGGGCAGATCGGAGCTGGTGGATGGCAGTCGGATTCAAAAACGTACTGGCCATGATCTTCGGCTGGTTGATCACCGCTGCCGCTGCTTCGCTGGGTGCTCCGTTCTGGTTCGACACGTTGAAACGCGTGATCAGTGTCCGTTCGAGTGGCAAGGCGCCCGAGGAGCGTCCGCTCAGTCCGAAGGAGGTATCGCAGCCACGCGAACCTGGACAGCGTCCGAAAGAAGCAGATTGGGTCAATGCCTTGAAGCGCTGATGGGAGCGGGCGAAACAGAACTGCAAATTCTCACCCAGCGGTTTAGTCGAACTCGCCGCTCCAGTTCCCCCAGGCATCCAAGGCTTTCGGGCTTCGAGCGGAATAGGTTGCGTCCAGCCGAGTACTGAAGCCGGATTGCTTTTCTTCGCAACAGCCCCGAGCCTTGGCTATAGCACCGGGTATCTCACGCCCGATTCCGGTTCAAGTCCGGCGAAGGTGCGGATTTCAACGCCCGACAATGGCGCGACCTATTACCTTGAAAGCGACCAGTTAACCGTGAAGGTGGAGGCGTCGGCCAACTGGGGCATAACAAGCATCGTTGACGCACAAGGAACATCCTTGTTGGCGGACGGAAAAGTCGGAAACGAATTGATCTTTTATCAGGACGGCGGCGACATCTACGAGTTTGGCAATGAGTATCACGGCTCGCCGGACCAAACAAAGTTCCACCCTGCCACCGTTACCGTGAGCGCGCCTTCCGGTGGCACCGTTCTGGAGAGTGGACCGCTGCGCGTCCGGCTGCAAGTGACTATCAGTGTCGCGCCGCCGAATCGAGAAGCGCTGGCCTATGTTCGCGAATAATGCCTGGTGCTCGGCGAACCGTTCTTGCGGATGACTACCACGGGCGCGGCGCCGGCGGCGCCCGGTAACATCGGTTGGTCGATCATGACCGCCTTCCCACTCGCCGGCACCGTAGACATGATCGTACATGGAACCGCGAACCATTGGACCAATGTGCAACCGTTGGAACAAAACCCGAAATACTTCCCGCCGCCGATTTTCCGAGCCACACACAATTTCCTGATCGCGCAAGCGGGCGCCAAGCCGCTAGCCGCTATCTATCATCCCGAAGTGCCCGCCTGGTCTTTCACGGCGCGGGGAGTGCTCATCGGGTGGTAGCCTCGGCCGCAAGCGCGCGGTGTACGCGCTTGTCGATGCCTCACGTTGAACTGCCCGCTGTACTCCTTCCGAGAAGGCGCGATTGGGACCTCCTCACTATGCTTGCGGTAGCTTTCCTTCACCCCTTCCCACGCGACAGCGAGCTCTTTCAATGCACGCTCTGGTGCATCCGGGAACGCGGAGATGTTGGGCAGCTCGACGAAATGCGCCAGCCAATCCCCATCCTCATCGAGGTAGAGGTTCACGGTAAACCCATCAAACTTGTCCTTCATCGCTCTCTTCCTCCTCCGATAGCTTCAGAAATTGCCTGACCTGGTAGGCCTTTGCCTTTCCATTGTCGGCCGGCTGGATCGAAGGCGGCGGCGCCCGGACGAGTACCAGATCTCATGGCTACCTGTTTGGTGATCGAACACCCATTCAGAGCGCGCTAACAGTGTTTTGAACTCCCTCCGGGGTTCCGGCGGGCCCTATCCAGCAGTTTTCCAGTCTTGGACACGGAGAGTAACTATATGCAGTTACACCAGCAAAGACAACTGGCCGGGAATCCACCGCCAGGCCCCGGACCACACGCCAGAACCCGCAGGCCCCCACTGGCCGGCCCCGAGCCGGGCCAGCTCGGAGGCCGGAAACCCCACCGGGAAGGCAACCACCGGAAGGCCGCCCATGAGGTCGGCGCTGGAAGTTCCTCTTGCGTTCGATGGGTTAAGGCGGAAACGGCGTGCCTAACCCACCGTCCATCGACTCTCGCTCAAGAGTTGCGCACGCCGATGGCTCCTCTCTCGGCGGAAACGTCGTCCGCACCCTCGCCGACGATGTTACCGGACATGTGGACGTCGTTCCCCCTTCATTTCCCCGTCGATACTTCAATCAGGAGCGTGCCGGCAACGTATCCCCGGCCGTGCCGACGATGATTCGGGCCGCGCTGACGTCGTCGGCGGGGCCGGTAGCGTCGTCCACGGGGAGGCGATCGAAGTCGGCACCGGTGCCGGCGGTTCTTCAAGAGGCATCGGGCAAGCGCGTGAGCTGTCTCTCGGGCGTCAGGAGAGTATTTCGATCCTGGCCCCTTTAGCGCTTTGGAACCCACCGTCTCATTGGGAATCCGCTTTCGTGAGGCCAGCCTCGATAGCAAGTTGTTGGAGCGCGGCCTGAGCTGAAGGGAGCGCATTTACGAAGGCTTGACGCTCAGCGTCGCTGGACATACGGGATAGGGCCACACTCTCGTCTTCAGTCATGGAGATGGTCGTCTTGAATTCCTTCCCGCTCGCGTTGGGCGTCAACAACACGTCGACGTCGAATCGTGGGCGGTAAATCCGAAAGTTGAGTTTGGAACCCGTGAGATCGATGGGTTCGGCCTTACCTGTGTTGTAGTTGAAGCGGAGCAAGCGAATCGTCTGCTGGAAACGCTGCCCTTGGCAGAGCTCGAAATCGAGGCGGTTTGCTTCGCACTCAGCGCGGGAGCGGGCCCGTACATCGGCGTCGTATGCGAAGGTGCGTGCCGCTGATAGGACGCCGAGGGTGAGCGTATGCTGCTCCCAAAAGTTCATTACGTTGGTGAGGATCTCAAGGAGGTTTCGTTCCGAGCCATCGGTGAGCTTCACAACTACCGTCTTCTGAGCATATCGATAGGTGCGGCGTCGTCTTCGTACTCGATAAGTACGAGTTGCTCCAAAAGGCTTGCGGCATCGTTTACGAGAGGTGCTCCGTGTGGTGTTGCGCTAGTCAGGGATTTTTTCGTTTTCCGCTAAGAAGCGATCAGTCCTGACCTTATAGATGGTAACGAGCAATTCCTCAGTATTATCGTTTGTCGGCAGAGTCTCAAGTTTTCTTTGTGATCCTGGCTACCTGCTCTCTATGCTGTTTTTTTTCGGCTTCGGTTTCCATAAATCCCCCTGTTTTTGGGTCGAGACCTGATACGTGGCTCTAACCATTGATTCACTTGTCATGTTGCCCTGATAACGCGATAGTGGTAGCGTTTTCGCAGTCTTGCCCCATACCCAGTATCAGCGCTCTGAGGGCGCCATGACAGACCGCGTATATGCCCAACGCGACGCGAAATCAAGCGCCAAAACTCCTCGATGAAGTCCGCAACGCGGACCGCCCCATCGCCGCCCGGCCCCTCCAGGGAAGCATCATCGTTTGCCCAAGGGCATTGAATGTCCTATTCTCTATCGTCTCCTCCGGGCAAGGGAGGTGCCGATGGCGGACCGGGACGACTATCTGATTTTTCGGCTCCTCGACGTCGATCTGAGCAGGTCGCCCCTGCGCCGCTCGCTCGACGCGCCGACCCTCGTGCTCGGCGGCGACCATTATATCGTCGCTTCGGGCGAGGCCGATCTCGCCTGCCGGATCACCCATATTCCCAAGGCGCGCTTCGCATGAGCGCCGCGTGGTGGCAGCGGGGCGTGATCTATCAGATCTACCCGCGCTCCTTTCAGGACAGCGACGGCGACGGCATCGGCGACCTGAAAGGCATCGAACGCCGGCTCGACTATCTCGCCGAGCTCGGCGTCGACGCCATCTGGATCGCGCCGCTCTACCCCTCGCCCATGGCCGATTTCGGCTATGACGTGGCGGACTATTGCGACATCGATCCGCGCTTCGGCACGCTCGCGGATTTCGACAGCCTGCTCGCCGCCGCCCATGCCCGCAATCTCAAGCTCATCCTCGATTTCGTCCCCAATCACAGCTCGGACCGGCACCCCTGGTTCGTCGCAAGCCGCGCCTCGCGAAACGGCCCCAGGCGAGACTGGTATATCTGGCGCGATCCCGCTCCCGGCGGCGGGCCGCCCAACAACTGGATAAGCGATTTCGGCGGCTCGGCCTGGGAATGGGACGAGGCCAGCGGCCAGTATTATTATCACGCCTTCCTGAAGGAGCAGCCCGACCTCAACTGGCGCAACCCCGCCGTCCAGCAGGCGATGTACGACGTCCTCCGCTTCTGGTTCGCGCGCGGCGTCGATGGTTTCCGCATCGATGTGCTGTGGCACCTGATCAAGGCCGCCGACTTTCCGGACAATCCGCGGAACCCCGCCTATCACTCGTCACCCGGCACGGGCGAGAGGCAGCGCGTGCTCCAGCTCCATTCGACCGATCAGCCCGAGGTTCACGCCATCGCCGCCGAGATGCGCCGGATCGCCGACTCCTATGGCGATCGCGTGCTGATCGGGGAAATCTATCTGCCGCTCGAACGGCTCATGCATTATTATGGCCGCGACACCGCCGGCGTCCATCTGCCCTTCAATTTCCAGCTCATCGAGGCGCGCTGGCATGCGCGCGGACTCGCCACTTTGATCGCCGAATATGAGGCCGCCTTGCCGCCCGGCGGCTGGCCGAACTGGGTGCTCGGCAATCATGACCGTCCGCGCATCGCCGCCAGGCTCGACGAGGCCCAGGCGCGCGTCGCGGCGATGCTGCTCCTGACGCTGCGCGGCACACCCACCCTCTATTATGGTGACGAACTCGGCATCGGCCGCGTCGATATCCCGGCGGCGCAAGTGCAGGACCCGCGCGAGCTGCGCGAGCCCGGCCTCGGCCTCGGCCGCGATCCGGTGCGCACGCCGATGCCCTGGGATGCGACTCCGAACGCCGGCTTCACCACCGGCACGCCCTGGCTGCCGCTGAACCCCGACTGGCCCGAACGCAATGTCGCGCGGCTGGCGCAGGTGCCCGGTTCGCCGCTCGCCCTCCACCGCCGCCTGCTCGCGCTCCGCCGCGCCCATCCCGCGCTCGCGATCGGCGACATCGCGCTGCTCGATGCCGAGGGCGATGTCCTCGCCTATGAGCGTCGCTCCGGGGACGAACGGCTGCTGATCGCGCTCAACCTCGGCGACACGCCGCGGGAGCTGGCCCTGCCGGCCTGGGTGCAGCATGCGCGCCCGCTTCTTTCCACCGTCGAAGGAGAGCATCCTCCAGCCGGCGAACGCATCGTGCTGCGTCCCGACGAGGGCCTCATCCTCGCGCCCCAATCCGCCGCCTGAAGGAGCGATCCGTGCGTATCGCCATGCTGGCGCCGATCTCGTGGCGCACCCCGCCGCGCCATTATGGCCCCTGGGAGCTCGTCACCAGCCTGCTCACCGAAGCCCTCGTCGCCCGCGGCGTGGACGTCACCCTGTTCGCCACCGCCGACTCGATCACGGCCGGCACCCTCGCCGGCGTCTGTCCGCGTCCCTATTCCGAAGACCCGGCCATCGATGCCAAGGTCTGGGAGCTACTCCACGTCGCCCATGTCTTCGAGCGCGCCGGCGAGTTCGATCTCATCCACAACCAGGCCGATTTCGTGCCGCTCGGTTTCTCCCGCCTGGTCGAGACCCCGCTCGTCACCACCATCCACGGCTTCTCGTCCGAACGCATCGTGCCGGTCTTCAAGCGCTATCAGGATCGCGTCTCCTATGTCTCGATCAGCGATTCCGATCGGCACCCGGAGGTGCCTTATGCCGCCACCATCCATCATGGCATCGCGCTCGATGAATTCCCCTTCGATCCGGTCGCCGGCGAAGACCTGCTGTTCTTCGGCCGCATCCATCCCGACAAGGGCGCCGCCGAAGCGATCGAAGTCGCGCGCCGCGCCGGCCGTCGCCTGGTGATGGCGGGCATCGTTCAGGATGAGAGCTATCACGAGCGCCGGGTCGCGCCCGCGATCGACGGCAGACGGGTCATCTACAACGGCCCGGTCGGCGCCAACGCCCGCGCGCGGACGCTGGGTTCGGCCCGTGCGCTGCTCCACTTGATCAATTTCGACGAGCCTTTCGGGCTCTCGGTGATCGAGGCGATGGCGTGCGGTACCCCAGTGATCGCCTGCGATCGCGGCTCGATGCCCGAGCTGATCGATCATGGCGTCACCGGTTTCCTCATCGACAGCCTCGACGGCGCGCTCGAGGCCATCGCCCGGATCGACGAGATCGACCGCGCCGCCTGCCGCGCGGCCGTCGCGGCCCGTTTCACCGTCGATCATATGGCCGATCGCTATCTCTCGCTTTACCGCAAGTTGATCGGTTGACCAGCGGCGACCTGACCTAGGCATTCAAGTGCTTGCGAAGCGGGTCCTCGTCCACCCGCCGTCGATGTGCTGCACCTGGTTCCAGCGCTACTACGTCGAACTCAACCCTGTGCGAGCCGCGATGGTGGATGATGCGGCGCACTATCGTTGGAGCAGCGACCGGAGCAACCCCGTATCACGCCGCACGTGCGCTATTGGTTACTGGGGCGTACCGACAAGGAAAGGCAGCAGGTATACCGGGCGCTGTTCAGGGCCGAACTCGACGGGGAAGCCATCGACGATATCCGGCTTGCGCTCAATCAGAACCAGCCGATCGGCAATGGGCGTTTTCATACCAAGATCGAAAGGATGACCGGCATCAGGCGAGAGCAAGGCCGCGCGGGAGACCTCGACTGAAGCGCGGCGCCGACGCTGCGGCGCCCGAAGGACAGGCCGAGCTGGCAGTGTGACAATATTCGAGCCTGGCCCCTTTAGCGAACCACGTATCCCCCAATCGGCTTTGGCGTTTGCGAAGCTGGATGGCATAGTTCGGACCGAACTTCATGTCATGCACCACTGTTGAATGGATTCATACGTGTGCGCCGAGCAGCGCGTTGAGGAGGGTTGAAGTCCCTCTGGCGCCCGAGTGAGGGTGCCATATCCGAAAGCGGGGGTAATGCCTCGCTGGCCGGGGAGAGAAGGCAGGTATGGAGGAGCCTAGACAGGCACGAAGGCGAAAGCCGGAGACAGCCAAGGCGGACCTGAAGCCACCTTCTTGCGGTGCTCCGGAGGGCAGGGTGTCCACCGTGAGGTGGGATCTGAAGGGCATGAGGAGAAGTACCGGGCCGTAATCGAGGGGGCTACCCTGACGATGAACCGGTCGGCCAAAGGTGGGGCAAGGTCGAGCCGGAACTCAGGAGGCGACGGCGTTCTCATTCACCCACCGCTAGGTGTTTGCGGACGGCACGGTACGACTGCGCGAACCCAAGCTCGCTCAGGCGTACGACATTTGGTGTCCGGACGGGAGCGCCTAGTTGGCGCGCGTGCAAAGGAGACCGTATATGAAGATAGCAGTGATTTACGCACAGGTCTCTTCGGCGCAGCAGCGCGAGGAGGGCACGATCGCGAGCCAGACGGCGGCGCTTTGCGAGTTTGAGAGCAGTCACGATCTGGAAGTGCCCAAGGAGTGGGTTTTCGAAGACGCAGGCTATAGCGGTGCTCGAGCGGCCGGGACTTGAGCGGGTACGGGATCTGGCCGCCGGAGGCCCGTATGCCCGGTGGTGTAGGAGGGGCGGGGCCGCGAGGCCTCCCACTATCCTGATTGGATGGACTCATACAAAACGAAACTGAAGGAGGATTTCGATCATGTCTATCAAAGCAGTGCCCAGCGAGCGCAGGATGCCCGGGATCGATGGTAACGACCCGTTCAAGCACCATCGGAAAACCGCCCGCAGCACGCCTGCACCAGTTCCAGCAGAGCCTCGCGAGTCAGCTTGCCGGTTTCGTTGCGCGGGAGGCTCGCCACCCGATACAGCGGCCGTGGGACGAATACCGGATCGATCGCGTTCCGTAGCGCGGAGAGGATGTGCGCGGTCGAACGCTCCGGCGCTACCACGAAGGCGATGAGGCGGGTATTGCCGGTATCGCCCTCATCGGGCGCGAAGAATACACCATCCTCTACTCCTTCGATCGCGTTGAGTCTCTGGTTCAGATCGCCCAACGAGGCCCGGTGACCGCCGATGTTGACGACGTCACCACCGCGCCCGTGGAGTACAAATTCCTGTGCGCCGCGAGGCGTGATCAGATCGGGCAAAGGAATGGGCCCAGGGAGGTAATCAGCCTGCACGAAGCAACCATTCGCTTCCTGTTTCAGACTCAAGCCGTCCAAGAGCCGCCAGGCGCCGGTCGCGGTGGTGCGCCGCATCGCCACGCTGCCGGCCTCAGCGAAACCGTAGATCTCCTGGACCGGCGCGCGAAACAGGTCTTCGGCCTCACGCGCCATGTCCATCGACAGCGGCGCGGTCGCCGAAACGATCAGCTCCAGTTCCGGAAACCTCAATGCCGAACCAATACAGGCCCGCATGTGCACGGGCGTGGTCACCAGTATACGCCGCGGTGGGACTTGCGCCAGGGTTGAACGCACGTCCGCCGCGAACAAGGGGCGGCCGGCATGCAAGCCCCAGCCATGTTGGGTGGGTAGCATGATCGAGGTTTCGAGGCCGTACATATGCGCGTGCGGCACCGTGGCCACGATGCTGATATTATCCCTAGCTTTCAGACGCAAGCGAGCCGCGGTGCGGCGCGCTACTGTGGTGAGCGAGCTCCAGGTCTTGACGTTGGGGCGCGGCTCTCCCGTACTACCGGAGGTGAATACCACCGCCGCCGTTTGCACTGCCGGGATGATTGGAATCGGCATCCGTGCCGGGGCGCTCTCGTGAAGATCGGGCAAGAAGAAGAACAGCAGACCCGGCGCTCCGGCCGCGCCGTCGCTTAGGCAATAGCTGTCCGGGTACAGTCGGGCTATCTGTGACAGGGCTTGCGGCGATCGGCCCGGAGGAAGCAGCGTAGTCTGTCCCCGGATCAGCGCGGCGGCGAACCCCGCGAGGAAGCCGTAGCGATTCTTCGTCAGGTTGATGACGGTCGGCCCGTCCGGCAGCAACCCGGACAGGATCTCGACCTGCGCGAGGAACTGGCCGCAGGTGACCGCCCTGCCCTCGTTCCAGGCCAAGACATCATTATGCTCATAGGGGCCGAGCAAGGGCACCGCGCTCATTCGATCAGCCTATTTGGTCCGGTGTTTTTCGATTGACTTGCACAGGGCGCGCAACGAGGAGAAGGTCGCCGTGATGTCCGGATCATCGGAGCGCAAATGATAGCCATAGCAGCGGGAAACCGCCAACGACAGCTCGAGCGCGTCGATGGAATCCAGGCCCAGCCCCTCACGGAATAACGGATCGTCAGGACTGATATGCGCGGGATCCATGTCCAGATTCAGCGTTTGCACCATCAGGCGCGCGACTTCGGTTTCTAGCGGCGACATATCGGGGTCAGGCTTATACTCTATAGGAGGAATGTACATTATCGGATATCGATAATAGCAAGCCAACCTAACGCAAAAGAGGGCTGCCAACGTGGCCGATGGTTTTTTTATAGCACAGGCTTGACCGGCTGGAGTTCCCTAACGCTAATGTAGTGCCGGCTGCCGAAGGATAGATCCTTTCATCGTGACTTCTTTGTATTTGACAAAGTACATCATGCGGCGATTTTAGAATAGCCCTTCGGAAAATCATGGTACCGGAGATAGAGCGAAGTACCCATGACGCGGCGTCCATAGAGCGTGACACGCCAGCGGCGTGTCCCAGTCACACGGTCGAGATCTCGTTTCGCGTTGGTTGGATCGTCGACCACCGCCAGTGCATCGAGGTAACGGCTGTTGGCTTGCAATGACACCTCGCGATAGCGGAACAGATAGGCGACCCCTTTACGCATCGCAACCCATTCGGTTTGACACTTGCCTTTGCGCGAGACTTGCTTACGTACCCGGAATTCCTCGGGATTGTTGATAACGGTTTCGACCCGAAGAACGAGTCCCGAGGTGTCATACATCTTGAGCCAGTTCTCTTTGACACGATGTTTGATTCTGGATCCACCGGTACGGCGACAGACGAGGCTCGAAAGATCGGAGACGATCTCGCCTCCCAGGAAGTTCATGACCTCCTTGGCGCCAAAGCACAGTGTGCTGTGGCTAAGCAGTTGTGGGTACAGTTCGCAAGGTCTTGGCGAGTCTTAAATAGGATGTCGGTCGAGTGCTCACTTTGAGCGCTCACCGGCACGGTTCGAGAACGGAGCAAGGTGCTCGCCACCTTGTCTGACGAGGCGAACACGGTAGGTGCGCCAGAACCGCGCCGTTCGACGCGGCCGCGGATATTTATCAGTTACAGCCGGGTCGACGAGGAGTGGCTGCAGCGACTCCGGCTCCATCTGAAACCCTTGGAACGTACAGGATCTCTGGACATTTGGGACGATAGGAGAATCGAAGCGGGCAGCCCGCTGGCGTGAGCAGATAGAGGCCGCGCTGAAGACGGCGAAGGCCGCCGTTCTGCTGGCTAGCGCCGACTATCTGGCATCCGACTATATCGCCGAACGCGAACTGCCTTTCCTGCTCGAGGTGGCTCATGATCGGGGTATGCCGGTTCTCCCAATCATTGTAAGCCCATGTCGTTTCACACGCACCCCGCTGAATGAGTTCCCGGCCGTCAATTCACCGACGAGTCCTCTGACAGGAAAAAGCAAACAAGAGCAAGAGCAGATTCTTGCCAAGATCGCCGAAGTCATCAGAAAGACTCTCGGCGCGCGACAGTCTCCCCTTCTCTCCTCTCGGGGCTGACCGTCCGAAGCCCGATGGCAGGCCCAGCCCCATCACCCCCAAGGCCATCCGGCTGCGCAAAAAGCTCCTCAACGAATACCATCGCCAACGCGTCGAGCGAGCCGCTGCCGGCGCGTGATCTCGCGCTTGCTCCGACCACGCCTGAGCTTCCAAAATTTCTGCCTCGGCATCGGCATCTCGAATTTGGTTGTGGCCAGAGGCGCGCTAGGAAAAATAAACGCCCACACGGATGGGCCTGTGAATTGTCAATCACGCGAGGACCCGAACAGCGCCCTTGCACCTCTCTCGCCCGAGAAGCCAAAATACGCCGAAACGCGGCGCCTCGGGCCGATGAAAGCCAGGCCCACGGGCGAGTACCCGAGCGCCGGCGAAGCTGGCCGGGGCCGAAGGCGGCCTTGCTTGACGCGCCGAGCAACTGTCTTGGAAGTCAAGCGTTTTCGGGTGCACGTTGTGCCCAAGGAGTATTGGTCTTGAGCATTGACCAACCAAAGGGGAGTCGCTTGGATACAGCGGCTGGTCTGCTCATCGATATCCTGCAGCCGCTTCTTTAGCCAAGCGATATGCTGGAGAATATCTTTACGTGTCTGGGAGGATGCCATGGACAAGCGATTTTGCTCGACGGTGAGCATCTCCAAGAGCTGCCGACGCCGGGTAACGAGTGCCTCGAGCGCCTGGAGATCGGCGTCTTTTATTGGCCGCGATCTCTCAAGAACGGCGCGATGCGCTCTACGCGGGATGGAAACATGCCGTCGCTCGGGCACGGTTTAGGGCACTAGAACTGCAGGCGGGTCATCTTTGACTACATCACGTCGGCCGGATGAGATCGAGTGCCGTGAAGCC
The DNA here is from genome assembly GCA_050740435.1 of Gammaproteobacteria bacterium. Classification (GTDB taxonomy): domain Bacteria; phylum Pseudomonadota; class Gammaproteobacteria; order JACCXJ01; family JACCXJ01; genus USCg-Taylor. The sequence continues at coordinate 6,283 of JBOIDL010000033.1, read as the reverse complement.
TGTCCGAGATCGACGAAGCCGATGCCGTCGCGGCCTCGCAGCGGATCGAAGTGCCATTCGAACCCGCCTTAGTCTTTGTTCGTCATCCACGCGCCCGCAGATATGTGATTCGTGTGGCCGACGATGCAACGGTCCGCGTGACCATTCCGCGGTGGGGATCGAGGCGCGAGGCTGCGGCCTTCGCGGACCGGGAGCGAGCCTGGATAGAGAAGCAGCAGCAACGGCGTGAGCAGGAGCGCCTGCGTCCGAAACCCACGACGATATCGCCGGAAGTCGAGCGCGAACTCCGAGACCGCGCGAAGCGCGAGCTGCCCGCCCGCCTTCTGGAACTCGCCGCCCTACACGGCCTTACGGTCACTCAGATCAGCGTCCGCAACCAACGCTGGCGGTGGGGCTCGTGCTCTATGAAGGGCCGCATCAGCCTAAACTGGCGCCTTGTGCAGATGCCAGATTCAGTCCGCGACTACGTGATGATCCACGAGCTGATGCACCTGAAGCGGATGGACCACTCGCCGAAGTTCTGGAAGCTTGTCGCGGGGACTTGTCCGGACTTCAAATCGGCTCGCGCTTGGCTGCGTGCAATCCGGAATCTTTGAGATCACAGATTGTGATCTCAAAAGCCGGGCGCGGCGCACGCCATACGCTTTCACAGGGTGATGTTGTCGAGCGTGCTGCGCGGGCCGCGGGCGGTGCGGGTGAATATCGAGATCATGCGCGTCTTCGTCCGGCTGCGCCGGATCCTCGCGTCGAATGCCGAAGCCGTATTTCAGGCGACGCCTGTTTTTCCGGTTGCCGGGATAGTTGCCTACCTCGGGTCCCGGAACAGAAAAGTGCTAAATGTCTTGGCGCGTAGCTCGGGAAAGTGCCAGTGCCCAGGGTGAGGACGGGAACGCGGAATCCGGATCCGCCAAGCTGTCTGTACTCCATGATGGTGGATGGGTTCGGCTAGAGGTTTTCTGGTGTTTATAAGATGTTGCGGACAATGCCGCCCTCGGCGCGCACGGCCGTGCCCCGTTGATGGCCGCGGCCCTGGGGCTGCAGACAAAGGCGACCAGATCCGCGATTTCCTGCGGGTCGATCAGCCGCTGTATCAGGGACGTCGAGCGGTTTTCGATGACAAAGCGACGCTCTGCCTCGTCGCTGGGCATGCCCGGATAAACATCTACGATGAATTTGAGGGCGCTTTCGGTTTTGGTCGAGCCGGGCAACACGCAGTTGACGGTGACGGCGGTTCCCTTGGTCAGTTCCGCGAGGCTGCGGGAGATCCCAAGCTGGGTCGTCTTGGTGGCGCTGTAGTGGGCCATTTCGGGGGCGGAATTGATGCCGGATTCGCTGAGCACGCGCGTCTGAATGCCTGATACGCCGGAAGCACCTACTCCCGGGCCGGTCGCTTTAAGCGCATTGATGTCCTTGGGTGTCAGGCGTTGAATCGAAGCCGTGTCCGGCACGTCACTGATGAATGAAACAACTTCAGGAATGACTTGATTTGGGGCTTCTTCCATGAGCCAGTGACCCGAACCCTTCACGATGATGCCTTTCACATTGTTCGCCACCAGCTTCGTTTGATCGATGAGGACCGTGCCGGAGGCCTTCTCGCCAGTCAGAACTAAAAAGGCATGTCAAGCTTAGTGGCCGAGAAACCGGCGAAATCTTTGGCGTCCTGCTCGAAGTTCCTGAAGAGCTCAAAGCCGGCTCGCATGCCGTTATCTCGCGCGTATGCAATCGCCCACACCCGGGAGGAAAGCGTCCATTAAGACAACCTTGCTCACCTCATCGGGGTATTGCGCCGCATACGCGTACGCCACCATCAGACCGATGTCGTGCCCGACGATCGCCACCGGCTGGTCATAACCGAGTTGCTGCACGAGTTCTCGAATGTCCTTCGCCATCGTCTTCTTGTCATACCGGCCCGGCGTGCGCTCCGAGCCCCCAATGCCGCGCAGGTCGGGGGCGATCACGGTGTGAGACGTGGCCAGCAACGGCATGAGCGGGATCCACACATGGCTCGTCTGCGTATACCCGTGGAGCAGGACGACAACCGGGCCGCTGCCTCCAACCCGGTAGTTAATCCGGACTCCATTCACCTTGGCGCTTCTTTCAGTGAAGCCTTCGGCAAGCGACCGGCGACACCTGTCGCAATATCGTTGGCGTCCTGCGCGAGAGCGGGCACGCCGGCCAGCCCCGCTACCCAGACAAGCACCAGCAACCTGGGCCACCGCAGGAGCGCGACTCTTGCCGATGTGCTAGAAAGGTTCGGTAAAGCATTCATCGCAAGTTCCTTAGTAAGTCGTATGCAGGGACACCCATGACGCGTAGCTAACCATGATCGACTGTAGTTGACACAATTGAAAGCAACACGCGGCGATCCCAGTGGTCCATGCCCGCTTTTCCTTCCGAACCGCCGGTAGGCGTAACGGATGCCCGTCGCTTCAAGGAAGCGGGGAGCGGTGATGTGAGTATCGATCTTCATTTTCGGTCTCCATGCACAGCGTAACTGCGCATTGCCGACGCAGACATTGCGCCAGGGCTTTAACGGACGGCTGGGAGTTATCCGGCCCGTCGCCGATTGTTCTCAGGGTTCGAGACCAAGAATCGGCGTGTCCAGCGCCTTGGTCGCACGCGCGGGATCGAAATATTCGCGTAGGAACGCGATCTTGCCGCCTGCAGCACGCAGGAAGAACACATAATCCTGGAGATAGATCCGCCCCGTAGGCTTGATAAGCGCCTCCGCCTTGACTTCGGGCGACTGCCGCTTCCGGATCGGCTAAGGCATACAGCCAGATTTCGTCGCCGCTGAATTGAAGAACCAGAACGAAGTCTCGTTTCGAAAGTACCGGCCCCCGCGGGACAGACAGCGCGGGCGAGCCTGTCATCGAGCTTGCTCCGCTCAACGACGACTATCCCACGTTTGTGTTTGATTCCAAACGTCCAGGGCGGATCTTTGGCACCATGGTTGAACACCGGAAGTACCGGCACCGCACGCAGTCGGCCACGTCATTTAGTGAGTCCCGCGCAGGAAAGAAGGCCTAAGCTTGTCCAGGATATCGCACCGATCTCGCCGCTGCTGATTTCGGTGTATGAGTCAGCGAGTGAGATCATCCTATCAGGACAGGACCTACAAGCTGAGGTTGACTAATTTCCCCCAGCCTTGTATATATACCTACAAGATACTACTGTTAGCCACCCATCGGCCGACCGGGAAGTGTTACTGACTAGGCGATAGTTTGTTGACGTAAGGGCAACGACGTACGGCAGTACTTCGACCGCATTTTCGCGTCATTAAACAACGGAAAATACCGGTTGGAGTGGACGATACGACTGGATAGGTGAGCAATCAATATGCTCAGCCGTATGGACGTGCGCGCTGTGACTGGAGCGGTGGCCTCTGTCCCGCCGATAAACCATGTTGGAGACCGCAAGGGACCGAATAACTGGTGAAGTTTGCGTTCCCGTTGACCATCGTGAGCTTCTCGCCGCTGACGACCTAATCGCCTTGACGGGGGCAGCGTGGTCCACGAAGCAGGCCGAGATCCTACGGGCCCACGGGATATTCTTCATTGAGCGTCTCGACGGGTCACCGGTCACGACGTGGTATCATGTAAATCACCCTTATCACTGTACGCCACGTGAAGAACGGCCCGATTTCGAATCGCTCCATGGGTAGAAATAGGGGAAGAAAAGATGATCGTTGGATGCCACCGCGGGTTTACCGTGGCAAGTCCCCCTATGACTTTCCACCTCAAGGTGGCGGCGCGATTCGGCTATGCAATATAGTGACGCTTCTCAGGCTAAGGTATGGCAGCGTTTCGAGGAAGAGCGTAAACCGCATTAGCAAGAGAGCCGGGATAGTTGGCGACCTTTTTGACGCCTTTTTCGAAAGCCAGGATTTCATAGCATTGTCGGTCACAACGCAGCGTGATTATCGCAAGTACGCTAGGATGCTGCTCAAAGCGTTTGGCGAGGTCCACGCCAAATCTGTCAAGCCGGAGCATATCCGCCGTTATATGGATCACCGTGGTGAGCACTCTAGGGTGCAGGCGAACCGCGAGCGATCACTGCTTACTCGCTTGTACCAGTGGGCGTACGAGCGCGGCCGTGTCTCGTTCAACCCGTGCAAGGATGTGCGGCGGTTTACAGAGCGCCCTCGTGAGCGCTACGTCACCGACGAGGAATATGCTGCCATGTAGAGGCAGCAACATTGCGGCTTAAGGTTGCCATGGAGATCGCATACCTCTGCGCCGCACGTAAGAGCGACGTGCTCAAGATCACACGCCAGGACCTCATGCAGGAAGGTATCTACATCCGCCAGGGCAAGACTGGCAAGAAGCAGATAAAACGCTGGACGCCCCGGCTGCATGCGGCAGTTGCGCTTGCAGAAAAGCAGCTGTCTGAAATTGCGAGCTTATTCCTGCTGCATGACGGAACATGGGACGCCGTGGTCCCAAAGTGCGGTGGCGAACGCTTGGCGACGCGCCAAACACCGTGCCGAGGCAAACCTTGGGCGCAAAATCGACTTCACATTTCATGACCTTGAGGCGAAAGGGATCAGCGATTATAGCGGCGATAAGCTTTATTCCGCACTTTAGCTGGGCGGCACGTCCCCAATCTAGCGCTTCTCCTTTCAAGCCGTATGATGCCATAATAGCTCTGAAACGGAGCTATTATGGAGCCTCACCATGCCAGTGAACCTGTCAATCAAGAACGCCCCCGACGACGTCGTCCAGCGACTGCGCGAGCGGGCAAGCCGGCACCACCGCTCGCTCCAGGGCGAGCTCATGGCCATCCTCGAAGAAAGCGTTAGGACCCCAGAGCCACTGAGCCCAGACGACGTGCTGAAGGAAGTGCAGCGTCTCACCTTGCAGACTCCGGCGGAAGCCGCGAAACTCATCCGCACAGACCGCGATGTCCGTTAAGGTCGTCGATGCGTCCGCTATCGCTGCCTTGCTGTTTGGTGAGCCCGAAGCGCCCACCATAGCTGCGCAGCTACGGAACACGAAGCTTGCAGCGCCTACCTTGCTCCCGTTTGAAGTTGCAAGTGTCTGCCTGAAAAAGCTTCACGGTCACCCGGATCAGCGGGAAGCATTGTTGGCTGCTCATCAACTCTTCGAACGCATGGAGATCGTCGAGACAAGAGTGGATCTGCCCGAAGCGATCACACTGGCAGAGCGCATGGGTCTTACGGTCTACGATGCATCGTACCTGTGGCTCGCGGAAAAACTCCAAGCCGAACTTATCACGCTCGACAAGCAGCTAGCGGACGCCGCGGATCGCGGAGTATAGGAAGCATCGCAGCTACGGCATCGGTCGATAGCTGATGGTGTTTCATGCAGTTGGAGTTTTTTGACCATTAGTTTAGGGATATCCTAGTACACCCTTGTATTATGAAATTGCAGTTGAAATACTCGGGCTTGCCCGAGCGGGAAGACCGGACGCCGTGCCCACCCTTAAGCGGAAAAGTTTGTGGCGTAGATGAAGCGCCGGTCTTCCCATTCCTCTTGCGAGAGATCGGACAGTATCTTTGGCCCGACTTGGTCGGAAGCCCGCATTCACAAGGTAGATTGCGCGAGGAACCTGTATGAAACACATTCTTGGAATCGATGTCGCCAAAGCCAAACTGGATTGCGCCCTGCGGTTTCCGGATGGCAGAGTCCGCAGCAAAGCCGTCGACAACACCCCGCCGGGATTTGAGGTATTGTCGGCTTGGTTGGCCAAGCATCACGTGGTTGAACTCCATGTCTGCATGGAGGCCACCGGCACTTACTGGGAGGCCGTGGCCGAGTACCTCTCCGATGCCGGCCACACGGTGAGTGTGGTCAATCCGTCGAGGGTCAAGGCCTTCGGCGCGCTGCCTCCTTGGTGCGTACCAAGACCGACCGGGTCGACGCCCGGCTCATCGCCGAGTGTTGCTTGGCCCAGCGCCCCGAGCCCTGGCAGGCGCCGGCCCCCCGGCGCTCCGGGAATTGCGGGCCTTGGTGGCAAGGCGCGATGCCCTGGACGCTATGCGCACCCAAGAGAAGAACCGGATCTCGGTGGCTCGGGAAAGCGTGCGCACAGGCATCGAGTCCCATCTGGACTACCTGGAGCAGGTCATCGGCGAGATCGACACGGCTATCCGCCGCCAGATCGACGACGATCCCGATCTCAAGGGGCAGCGGGAACTGCTCGACAGCGTCCCGGGGCTGGGCGAGAAAACCATCCCCGTGCTGTTGTCCTACTACGGCGGACCGCTGCGCTTCGACAACGCCCGAAAGGCCGCCGCCTTCGCGGGCCTCGACCCGCGTCA
>JBOIDL010000032.1:0-24834 GCA_050740435.1 Gammaproteobacteria bacterium | reverse complement strand
CTACGCGGCCTCGCCGCTGAGCAGCAACACCTCGCCGCGGTTCATCTCGAGCGCATCCCCGCTCCAGCGTTGGTAACGGCCATTGAGATAAGCGGGCGTGACCGGCAGGCCCAGCCGTGACAAATGCAATAGGTACAGGCGCAGGAACTGCGGCTGATAGGTACAGGCGTAGCTGAAGGTCGGCAGCATCTGCGCGGGCCGCATCGAGACGATGGAACCGCGTTTCATCCCCGCCCCCGTGCGGTTGCCGAGATCGCCGATCACGATGATGGTTCCCGCTAGCATGTCGACCCCGGTAAAGTCGCCAGAGTCTCCGCCGATCGCGATGAGGCCCCTGCGCATGGCGTGACCGATCTCGTTGCCGGCATTGCCGTGGATGATGATTTCCCCGCCGCGAATGCCGGCCGGACTTCCTCGATAGGCGCTGCCGATCATGTGCCCGGCATTGCCCTTGATGACGATCCGGCCTCCGGACATCTCGGGCGCGACCCAGTCGCCGGCGTCGCCTTCGACGAGGATCTCCCCGCCCGAAATCCCGGCGCCGAGATGCATCCCGATGCGGCCGTGAATCACGATCCGGCCTTCACTCATCCCCGCGCCGAGAAGCTTGACGCGCGCAAGATTGCCCTCCACGCGGATTTCACCGCTGTAGCCGCCCTCGACTCGAAAAAACTCGCCCAGCTCGACGCGTTCGTTCCCGTATTGCAGCGGAAGTTTCGTGATCTCACCGATGCTCAAACCGTTGAGTTTCGCCGGTGTGATGACCTCGGCTTCTAGCGGGACTTCCGGTTCGTGCTTGAGCACGAGCTTCAGGCTCATCGTAAATCGTTCAGGTGGCCGCTTGAAGAAGCTCGTACAGACCGATCCGGTACTGGCCGAGGTCCCCGCCGTAATTTCCTGCCGAGACCCGCAAGGCGCCGTTCCCGCAAGCCGCGTTGATGCCAACGCGCATGGCGTCTTGGACCCCCCGCAGTTCGAGCCCATCGATCACGATTTCCAACACGCAAGCGGCATCAAGGGGGACCTCAGTCGCCGCGGAAAACGCCCGCAAGGTTGGACAGTAAGCATCGTTGGTAGAGGCCGGCAGGCCCTTGTACCGCGATCCGATCTTGCTGCCACTGCGCACGACACCATGCGGAAACGGCAGAATCACGCCGGGAACGGCACGCATCGCGCTGGCCGCGGCCTCGGCGGTTTCCAAAGTCCGGGTTTGATCCAGGCCGTGGATCAGAAGATTCCCGCCGCCCACCGCCGGCTGGATATTGAAGCGGTCTTCGACCACGAATTCGCCATCCATCACCGGAATGCGCCAATAGCGACGCCCGTCCAGACACTTGCCGATCTGATAACCGTCGCCGAAGAAGCGGAGCTTGCCGCCGACGCCCACGCCCTCGCCCGAGGTGAGACCGTTGAAACACGAGGTGCTCGGGCAGGTCATCACGCACTGGCCGATGCGCTCGATCAGCCGTTTGCCGGCCCCCTCCAAACTGGTCGAAAACAGCAACACGCTGATCCCGGGGCGCGCGTCGGGCGTCTCCTCGGCGGACAGCTCCCGCTCGATCCCGGCCTCGCATTTACAGCCGATCACCGAGGTCGCGAATCCGGTCATCGAGCGCGCGGCGGCGAGGGCCCACGCGGGGGTGAGTGCGGTGATGATCACCCGCGCGCCCCACATAGCAAAAGCCTCCGCGAAGGTGTCGATAACCTCGGTGGATTTAATATGCATGCAGAAGAATTTTCTTATCGTTCGAGGACCGTCGGTATCACCTGGTGATGGTGCAGATACCGGTCCGTGACCGCGTAGTTCTCAAAAACAATACTATAGTTATCCTCGAAGAATGGTTTAATGCTGTTTTCGATCGCGGCATCGTACGCGGGCGCCGCATGCAGAATTCGCCCCTCGTGGTCACAGCGGATTTCGTGGTCTTCGATGACCGCGACGCCGTCCTTAATCACGTAGCGCGGCGTGCTGAACATGCGCTCCTTGTCTTCGTGCTCGTCGTAAATGGTGATGTCGGCGTCCGCCCCGACGCCGAGGTGTCCCTTGTCTTTCAGCCCAAGCGCGCGCGCGGGGCCGGCCCGGGTGATGATCGCGATCTCCTCCAGGGTGTACTCGCGGTCGAGCTTGTCGGCCAGCACGGTTTGGCGGATCGCCTTTTGATTCACCTTCCGGATCTCTTGGTTGCGAAATTCGCGATCCATGAGCAGCCGGATCAAACGCGGGTACATCATGAAGGAACCGCCATTGGGATGATCGGTCGATAAGACCAACCGCCACGGATCCTCGGATAACAGGAACAGCTCCAGTCCGATCGCCCACTGCAGCGCGTGCATGTAGGCTTTTTCGTGATAGGTGAAGGGCACGATCCCGCACCCGCTTTCACACTCGGTATCGGCGTTTATCCATTTGTTGCCGCTGATCCCGCGCAACAAGTAGCCGAGGGGCGCATCGGCGGTCATCGCCGTGGCCTTACCGAACATGACCTGGCCGACATCGGCGGTAATATTCGGATGCTTGTTGATGTAGTCCGCGATCTCGGGACCTTTCGAGGTCGGCTTTTTCCCAGGTTCCCCGCCGTAGCTATGGAATTGTACGTGCGCGATGTGTGCCCGCCGTCCCTCGGCCGCCCGCATGGTCTCGAGGGTAGTCGTATAGTTGCCGCTGCGGCCGAGGTTGTTGCAATGGATGTGTGGGGGGTGGGGAAGACCGAGATCGTCGACGGTTTCGATAAGCGCCTTGATCACGTCCAGCGGCGTGAGATCGAAGTGGTCGATATTCTCGTTGATATCGGTAATGTTCGCGTTGCGGCGTCCCTTCCAAAGCTCATCGCTCCCCGGGTTGACCAACTTGACCGCATACGCTTTGGTCGCGTTGACCCACCAGGCCACCGCTTGGCGAAAGTCCTCGCGCCGTCCTGCTTTAAGCAAATCGTACAAGAAAACGTTGTTCCCGAGGAGCACATAGAATCCCTTGTCGATCACCGGGATGTCGTGAAATTCCTCCAGTACGTGGCGGGCGCCGATGGGAGTGACCGCAGCCTCCATTGCCGTCGTGTACCCGAGCGCTGCATAGCGGTAGCCGGTGGCAAAAGTAGAAGGCACCACGCCCCCGGTGCCGGAACGGGTGATCGCCGTGCCGGGATGCACGTCGAGTCGGTGGTCCTCGGGCTGGAGCTTGCGGGCGAGATTGACCTTGGGTCCCGCGATATGACAATGGATGTCGATGCCCCCCGGCATGATCACCATGCCTTGCGCATCGATGCGTTTCGCCGCTGCGGGAACGTCCGCGACGATTTTCCCGTCCTTGATACAGAGATCCCGGACTGCGCCGTTCACTCCGTTGGCCGGGTCGTAGATCCGGCCATTCGATATCCGTAGCATCGGTACTTGTTTACCTAAGCTACCTTTCGGTTGGGGTACCGCGTGCGTTTCTCAGTCAGCAGCTCGCGCACCCGGTTCTTGATCGCGATGAGCACCTCTTCGTCGCTCGGATACGGCGACTCAAAGGCCTGGCGCAAGGTAATCGGCACATCGTCCATGCGATAGACCGTCCCTGAGGTATTGATGCCATAGGTCGAAGTGGTGAAGGCGACCTTCGCCAATTGGGTGGTGTCGGTCGGTTTAGTGTCCAAGACGATCACCGGGATGCGTTTCATGTGCTCGATGGCCGGGCGCGGGAAATTGGACCCCGGATCGCTGGCGATGATCATGGCCGCATCGGCTTCCCCACGGGCGAGCAGATCGACTGTCGTGTATTCGCCGGGATTGAAGCGCGGGTAGCCGCGGCTGAAGTTGACCCCGAACGGATAGCCGGTCTGCCAGGAGACGACGTTGTCGGCCCCGGTCACATTGCCGTGGCCGCGCACGGGCTTGGCCACGAAGTGGGTAAATTCATTCAGGTCCGTGGCGAGCGCCAGCACGGCGCCGGAATTGAAATGGCGCCCGCGGGTCATCGTCAGCCCCATGCCGAAGAACAAGACCCCGTAGCGGCAACTCTTCATCCGCTTTACCAGATCCTCCATGGTCGCCAGGGACACGCCCGTGCGCTCGGCCAGGTTCGGATCGACCTTGCGACCTTTAACAAAGGCACGCAGGGCCCACAAGAGCTCAAAGTCATGTCCGGGTTTGATTTGAATGAAGAGGTCTGCCACCGGCGCGCTCGGCGTGCGCCGCACATCGACCAAGACCACGTAGCGGTCTTTCCTGCCATTGGGGATATACCGTCCCTTGGGGGTGACCGCATAGCGGGTGAAGTGGCGCGGATGCGATTCCGCGGGGTTACCGCCCCAGTAGACGACCAAGTCCGCGCGGTTCTTGATTTCACCCAGCGTGGCCGTGCTTTCGCCGACGCCTTGGAACGCGATGCCGGAGGGACCGTGGCATACTGAGGTGGTGGTGTCGATGTTGCCGTGCATGAGATCGCAGATCGCCACCGCTTGGCGCTGAGCCTCGCAGGTGGTGTCGCTCAAGCCGTAGATGATCGGCAGCCGCGCCGCGACGAGGATCTGCGCGGCGGCCTCGACCGCCTCCTCGGTGGTGGCAGCCTTGCCGTCGATTAAGGCGAACGGACGGTCTTCGATAGTATGCTCCGCGAACCAGGCGCGTCCGAGCGTGCACGCGTTCTTGGCCTTGATGATGCGTTTCGCATCCAGATCGACCGTCAGATCCATATCGTCGCACACGCAACCGCAGAAGGTGCAGGTGGCATGTTCCACTGTCCGAATATTGTCACTCATATTTTCACCTCGGAAATCCTATGCTGTATGATCGTTTAGTCGGCGCCCGAATAAACGAGCCGAACCGGATCAAGACACGGGGCCTTCGACGAGCTCCACGCTGACCTCGAAATTCTTGGAAATCGGCATCCCGCTCGCCGCGGTATCGCCGCCCATGAGCTGAGAGCTCGGCGGGCCATAGGGGATAAACAACATGCCTGCGGGCAGGTCGGTGGGTTTGCGTCCCTTGCAGCGCACGACGGTCTCGCCGATGTCCGTCCCTAAGCGCACCGCGTCGCCCTCTTTTATGCCGAGCCGCGCCATGTCATCGGTGTTCATTTCCACGGTGGAGGTCACGTCCCGATACTCTTTCTTGAGCTTGCCCGCGTTTAATGACGTGCCCTGTTTGTTGGTCCGCCCCGGGACCAGGATCATCATTTCGGCCATAGTCAATAGTTAATTACTGCGCCTCGAGAGGGTCGTCTCTCCGGCGCTGGGATGGCCTTCGCAAGGACTGCATTTCGTGATCGCACTTCTAACATTTCCCTGGTAAACCGTCAACGTTTTGCCGCCCCGATTAGGCTAGTCTGTGTTAGGTGTCGGAGTCTTGGGTATTATATCATTAACCTATGCCTGACCCTTCCGCAACGCCGCTACCGGAGCAAACCCTCGGCGCTCAGTACGATGGCCTGACCGTCACCGTCACCGCGCCGGCGCGCTTGCACCTAGGCTTTATCGACATGAGCGGCGATCTCGGACGGCGTTTCGGGGGGCTCGGGTTGACCTTGAGCGGGATCCAGACACGCCTGAGCGTCAGGCGCTCGCCGGGCGTCCATGCTCAAGGTCCATCGAGCGGGCGCGCGGCGGAGTGCGCCCGGATGCTGCTGCGGACACTGGGCTTGAAGGGCGGGGTGTCGATTGCTATCGAGGAGGCGATTCCGGAACACGTGGGTCTCGGTTCGGGAACCCAATTGGCGTTGGCGATCTGCGCCGCGTTCGTACGCCTTTTCGATCTCGATAGTGGTTTGTATCAGCTTGCAAAACTCACCGAGCGGGGAGCGCGCTCGGGGATCGGCCTGGCTGCGTTCGAGAGCGGCGGATTTCTTGTCGATGGCGGTCGCGGACGCACGACGGTGGTGCCGCCAATGTTGTGTCAGGCCGCGTTTCCGCCGCCATGGCGGATCCTGCTCATTTCCGATCACGCCCGGACGGGCTTGAACGGCAGCGAGGAGGCTGCGGCGTTTAAACAGATGCCGCCGATGGCCACGCAGGTATCGGCGCATCTTTGCCGGGTGCTGTTGATGCAGGTCCTGCCGGCCTTGGCCGAACATGACTTCGACGCCTTCGGCTCCGGAATCACCGCGATTCAGGAAGCGGTCGGTGACTATTTCGCCCCCTACCAGGGCGGCCGTTATAGCAGTCCGCGAGTCGGGGAGGCGCTGCGCTGGTTGCAAGACGAGGGCCTGCGAGGGGTGGGACAAAGTTCCTGGGGCCCGACCGGATTCGCGCTCGTCGACAGTGCTACTCGCGCGCATGGCTTATGGCAACGGGCCACCCAGCAATGGGGAGCGCCCTTAAGCTTCTCGGTCTGCGGCGGGCGCAATAACGGTGCCGAGATCGGCATGCGAAGAAAGGCCGCGTAATTCCAATACCGAAGCGGCGTTGGCCGCGACCGCAAGCCCGCAGCGGAATTCATTGAGAACTAAAGATATGAAAGACCCCTATTTATTACACATGTTCAACCCGACGAAGAACGTGAGCCCGTTCGACGTCAATATGGCCTACGAGGCAGAGTTCAACGGCGTGATCCCCTATACCAACGTTACCCTGGAGGATATCCACGCGTTGACCCAAGACACCATCTTTTCCCGTAGCCCCACCGGCGTGAAGCGGACCGGTATCTTTCTCGGGGGCCGAGACTTCGGGCTCGCGATCGATATGTTGGAGGCGGCGAAAAAGGCCATGGTGCCGCCTTTCGAGGTTTCCGTATTCGCCGATCCGAGCGGGGCGATCACCACGGCCGCGGCGCTCATGGCCTGCGTCGAGGCGGCGCTTAGAAAGAACGGCCGCGCGCAGGGATTGTCCGGCGCCAACGTCTATGTCTTTGGCGGGACGGGACCCGTCGGTGTGTGCGCGGGAATATTGGGATCGCAGAGCGGCGCGAATATGTTTCTCACGAGCCAGCGAGGTGCCGAGGCCGCCATGCAGGCCGCGGCGCCCTACAACGAACGTTACGGTGTCAAACTTCAGAGCGCCGACAGCAGCAATGACGCGGCCATACGCGCGTTCCTGCCCCGGGCCCATGTGGTCGTCGGCGCCGCCAAGGCCGGATTTCAAGTGCTGTCGCGGGATCAACTCGGGTCCGCAGCCGAACTTCTGGTGGCGGCCGACGTGAACGCGGTGCCCCCGGCCGGAATCGAGGGCGTCGGGGTCAATGACAAGGACAAGGCGCTCGAATCGACTCCGGCCAAGGCGCTCGGCATCGGCGCCTTGGCGATCGGCAATGTCAAATACCAGGTGCATTATCGCCTGTTTCAACTCATGATTCAGGCGGAGAAACCCGTGTATCTCGATCACATCAAGGCCTTTGAAGTGGCCCGCGAGATCGCCGCTGGCTGAGTCCGCTTATCTTATCATCGGCCAATCGGGCCGGGCTCTCGCTCAGTCCGCGCAGCGGAGCCGTGCCGCAGTGCATGTGGTCGATCTTTTCGCCGACCGCGACACGCATGCGTGTGCGCGGAGCGCAGCGCGCGTTCGTCCGGGACCGCAAGGTTTTGATCGTGAGGCCTTATGCGCCGCGATCGAACGAGTGGGTGCGCGCGATCGGATCGCAGGCGTGATCGCCGGCAGCGGTTTCGAACAGGATCCAACGCTGTTGGACGCTCTGCCGGCAGGCGCGGAGTTACTCGGTAACGCGGCGGAGATTGTGCGTTCCGTTAAGGAACCGGCAAGTTTTTTCGGCGCCCTGTCGCGGTTGGGGATACCGTATCCGGAAACACGCTCGGGCTCCGTCGGCGACTCGCGCGGGTGGTTGCGGAAGCGCATCGGCGGCTCGGGCGGCATGCACGTCCTGCCTCTGGGAGTGGATGGCCAATGTCCGCCGGGGTATTTTTTACAGCGCGCCATCGCCGGGCGTGCCCATTCAGTGGTCTTCGCGGCGAACGGGCGCAGAGCGGCGATCGTCGGCTATAACGCGATCTGGCAGGAGCCTGGCACGTTCACGTATCGCGGCGCGATCGCGGATCGAAGTTTACCCGCGCACGTGCGTAAGGATCTTGCGGAGGTCGTCCCGGAGCTTACCGCGGCGTTTGGTTTGCGCGGTCTTTGCGGCGCGGATTTCATTGTCAATGATGACGAGCGCTGGACTCTCCTCGAGATCAACCCGCGTCCGACCGCGAGCTTTGAATTGCACGAGAGGGATGGCGGATTATTCACTGTCCACGTGGATGCCTGCCGAGGGCGATTGCCGGCCCGGATCGGCGCGCAAGAAAACAAGATCGCCGCGGTGCGGGTTCTCTACGCGCCGCATGCGCTGCGGATCCCGCGGCCATGGCCCCGCTGGAGCCGTGATTGGCCGGCTCCGGGCACCCGGGTACGCGCGGTCGAGCCAATCTGCACGGTTCACGCAGCGGGGTGTGAGCCGGGCGTTGTGACGCGACTCTTGGATACCCGTTGTCAAAGGTTGCTGGCGCTGCTTACAGCGAGCTAGAAACGGGGCGATGGCATGCAATTAATCAAAATGAATCACCAACCCAGTGTGAATGCTTTAGCGCAGCCTTTGGCGCAAGCTCTGATCGCCAACGCCGCGGCGCTGAGATTGGCGGTGGATACCTTAGCAAACGGAACTGTCGTTGTGGACGCCGGAATCGCGGTTTTGGGCGGGATCGAGGCCGGACGGCGCATCGCCGAGATCTGTCTGGGCGGCCTCGGGCGGGTCAGTATCCGTGCCGGGGGGAACTTTCCTCATTCGCCGTGGCAGCTTGATGTGGTTACCTCGAACCCGGTGCTGGCCTGCTTGGCGAGCCAATTCGCGGGGTGGAGCCTCGAATACGGGGAGGGCGAGGGCGCCTTTAAGGCCTTGGGATCGGGTCCGGCCCGGGCCATCGGCAGCCACGAGCCCCTGTTTCAAGAGCTCGGGTATCGCGATGCTTTCGACCAGGCCTGTTTGGTCTTGGAGGTCAAGGAGCGGCCTCCCGTCGAACTCGCCGAGAAAGTCGCGAGCGCCTGCGCCATCAAGCCCCAGGACCTGACCTTGATCCTCACGCCGACCACGAGCCTATGCGGGGCGGTGCAAGTCGTGGCGCGCTCCCTCGAGGTGTCGTTGCATCGGATGCACACGCTTGGCTTCCCGCTGTCCGCGATCGTCGATGGCATGGCGACGGCGCCGGTCTGTCCGCCTTCTAAAGACTTAATCACCGCGATGGGCCGCACCAACGATGCGATCATGTATGGTGGCGATGTCAAGCTCTACGTTGACTGCGGTGATAGCCAGGCGGAGGATCTGGCGCGCAAGCTGCCGAGCAGCTCCTCGCGTGACTATGGGAAGCCGTTTGCCGAGATCTTCAAGGATTTCAAGTATGATTTCTACGCCATCGATCCGAACCTGTTCAGCCCGGCGCGGGTCACGATAAGCTCGCTCAGGACCGGGAAGACCTACCACGGCGGCAAATTCAACGAAGCCGTGCTCGATCAATCATTTTCCTAGTTCCCAGCCTATGCCCTGCGTGGCTATCGTCACCGATGATCCCGGTTGGCACGGGGCGGTATTGAAACGCGCCCTCGAAGCACGGGGTTTCGAGTGCCGCACCGTGTCCCTCACGGCATGCCGGTTCGATCTCAATCGTCCGAAGCCGGTCGTCATCCCGGGATTCGAACGTGAGCCGCCCGCGGGGGTGTTCATACGCGGTGTCCCCGGGGGCACCTTGGAACAGATCACCCTGCGGCTCGATCTCCTCCATGCCTTGCGAGAGCTCGGGGTCGTGGTTTACAACGATGGGCGCGCCATCGAGCGTACGGTCGACAAAGCGATGACCAGTTTTTTGCTCAAACGGGCCGGGATCCCGACGCCGGACACCTGGGTGCTCGAAGCCGAGTCGGAAGCGCGCGCGCTGGTCGAACGCGAGCTGGCGAGAAATACGCCGCTGGTGATGAAACCCTTGTTCGGCTCCCAAGGGGCCGGCGTCACCTTGGTCGATCGCCCCGAGGCCTTACCGGATCCGCAAGCCTTCGGCCAGGTTTATTACCTCCAGAGATTTATCGACAGCCGCGACAGCGCATGGCGCGATTGGCGGATATTGGTGATCGATGGCCACGCCGTGGCCGTGATGCAGCGCCGCAGCGCGCACTGGATCACCAATCGGGCGCGCGGGGGCCGTTGCTTTGCCGTCCCTCTCGATGCGCCGCTGGCCATGCTGGCCGAGGAAGCCGCGCGGGCGGTGGTCATCGATTACGCCGGCGTCGATTTGATGCAGGACCAGGACGGACGTTTCTTGGTCACCGAGGTCAACAGCGTTCCGGCCTGGCAGGGCCTTCAGGGCGTCACGAGCTTCGATATCGCCGAGCGGCTCGTGGACCATTTTCTGTCGTGCATGGACGCCGTCCGGCGCGGCCGTGGCGTAGATTCCTCATGATCCGGATCGCCGCGCCCGCGGTCGCCGAGGCTTGGCTCCGGAGCTGCCGGCTGGATCTCGAGGCATTGAAGCCCGGCAACGTCAGCGTGCAGGCGCCCGGTCACGGAATGAGCGCCGCCGATTTTATTCGTAGCGCCGAAGCGGCGGCTCCGTTGCTCTGCGCGCGGGATTCAAGCGTTGGCGAACGCATCCTGCGTAGCATTGAAGCAACGCAGCGGGCCGTCGGATGCAACACCAACCTCGGCATCGTGCTGCTATGCGCGCCGCTGGCGCATTCTGTCCTCATGGAATCGCCGGAAGGGCGGCTGCGGCCGCGGCTCAAAGGAGTGCTGCGCTCGCTGACACACGATGACACAAGTCGGGTGTTTGCCGCGATCGCGCTGGCCGCGCCCGCGGGCCTTGGCCGGCGTGAGCGTTACGATGTGCGCGGCGAGCCCACCGTTGGCTTGTGCGCAGCGATGGCCGAAGCTCAGACCTGGGATAGGATCGCCTTCCAATATGCCAACGATTTTATTCAGATTTTTGACATCGGCCTGCCCTGCATTAGACGCTACGCTAAGCCGGGGTGCAACGATGCGATGGCGCTCCAGTGGGCGGCCGTGGCCTGTTACTTACACTTTCTGGCCGCGTTCCTGGACAGCCATATCGAGCGGAAATACGGACCGGCACGGGCCGAAGGAGTGCGCCGAATTGCAAAAGAAGTGGAATCCCGGTTCAAGGCGTGCGAAAATTTAATCAATGCAATGCCTTTGTTGCAGGAATTCGATAATAATTTAAAACGGGAGGGGCTCAATCCCGGGACCAGCGCGGATCTGACCGTGGCGAGCCTGCTAGCGTTCCATTTAGAATACCTCCTGGCGGGGCTCAATCGCGATCAGAGTTGCGGCTGCAGTAGCTCGGTAATGGGGTGAGACCCTTTTCCGTAATAAAAAGGTGGCAAGCGATGTCTATCTTCAGAACACTTGTCGGACAAACTTCAACTGGAGAAGTAATAGGAGCTAAAACTATGGCAGTCGTTGACAGAGTATTGGTTGGGGAATCCTTAGTCGGGGATGGCAACGAGATCGCGCACGTCGATCTCATCATGGGACCGCGGGGCAGCGCCGTCGAGGCCGCGTTCTGCAACGCCTTGAGCAACCAGAAGGACGGGTGCAGCACCTTGCTGGCAGTGGTATCGCCAAACTTGCCGTGTAAACCCAACACCATCCTTTTCAACAAAGTCACCATCAAGGGCGCCAAGCAAGCCGTGCAGATGTTCGGTCCCGCGCAACGTGCGGTCGCCATGGCCGTCGTTGATTCGGTCCAAAGCGGTATTATCCCCGCCAGCGAAGCGGAGGATATCTTCATCTGCGTGGGCGTGTTCATTCACTGGGAAGCCGAGGACAACAAGAAAATCCAAGATTTCAACTACCAGGCGACCAAGGAATCCATCGAACGTGCGGTCAAGCGTTTGCCGAAGGCCATGGACGTCGTCGCCAAGAAGAATACGGCACACCCCTTCGCCGACCACGTGTAACGGGCAGCCGTGGTCTTCCCGACACGGCGCTGATCGTGGCATGCCCCGGTAGCCAATACCGGGGCATGTTGTTTCCGAGATGCGCATCTTCGTGTGCGAGTATATTACCGGCGGCGGGCTCGCGGGCGAGGCGCTCCCGGTCGCGCTCGCCGCGGCGGGTGATGCCATGTTACGGGCACTCCTCGACGATCTGCGCGCGATCCCCACGGTCAAGACGGCGACCACACGTGACCCACGCCTGGCGTCTTTGGATCCCGACATCGAGACGCAGGTCATTTCGCCTGCGGGATCGGTTTGGGAGCGCTGGGAGCAATGTATCGAGGCTGCCGATGCGGTGTGGCCGATCGCACCCGAGACCGGGGGTGTTCTAGAGCGTTTGAACCGCTGCGTGCTCGATAAAAACCGGATCTTGATCGGTTGCCATCCCCAAGCGGTCCAGGTTACGGCGAGCAAGTTTCGCACCGCGCGCGAGCTTAAAAGGAATCATATCCCGGTGCCGGACACGGTGTACCCGAACGCGGAATTACCAGCAAGCGATAGCGGTTGGGTAGTCAAACCGGACGATGGCGCTGGGTGTGAAGAAACCTATTACTTCCGGCGTGCGGAGGATGTCATCGGTTCCGGAAAGTGGACCAATGGTTCGATTATTCAGCCGTATATACCCGGGATCCCGGCCAGTTTGAGCGTGCTGTGCTATGATGGATCCCACAGCTTACTCGCATGCAACGTGCAGCGAACACAGATAACCAACCACCGGCTCGTATATTCCGGCGTGGCGGTGAATGGGCTCGGGCATCGCCGGCATGAGTTCGAGGAATTGGTAAGCAGAATTCTGGAGGCGGTGCCAGGGCTGCGGGGCTATATCGGGATCGACCTGGTGATCACGGAGTCGGGTCCCGTCGTGATGGAGATCAATCCGCGCCTCACGGAGGCGTACGTAGGTCTGCGGCAGTCTCTGCGGTTTAATCCCGCCGCACCGGTGGTGGATGCCTGTATGCGGATCCCGGTGCGGTAAGCGCGTATTCGTCTCGTGGCGCAAAATCAGGTGCAGGACCCGATGGCAGCAAACGCGTACATGGGGTGGGATCTTGGCGGAGCCCACCTCAAGGTGGCTAAGGTGGGAAACGACGGATGCCTCCTCGGGGTCAGACAAATTCCATGCCCCCTATGGCAGGGCTTGGATGTGTTCGATCAGGCGCTCGGGTCGGTGGCCAACGAGATCCACGGGGACGCACATGCGGTGACCATGACCGGCGAGCTCGCGGATATTTTCCCTGATCGCTGCGAGGGTGTGCGGCGATTGTTGGAACGGTCGATGGCGGTCCTCGGCGATGTCCCGTTGAGTGTGTACGCCGGGAAGGCCGGTTTCGTCGCCGCGGCGGACTCCGCGCGCTATTGTTACGAGATCGCATCGGCCAATTGGCATGCGAGCGCGCACCTCGCGGCAAGGTATTGTGCTTGCGGGATCTTGGTGGATATCGGCAGCACGACCACCGATATCGTCGAATTCAACCGGGGCAACGTTTGCTTTCGCGGTTACACGGATGCCGAGCGGCTCGGCAGCGAGGAGCTGGTGTACACCGGGGTCATACGAACTCCGGTTTTTGCCGTGGTGTCGCGGGCGCCGTTCCTGGGCGAATGGCAGTCGGTCACCGCGGAGCGTTTCGCGACCATGGCCGATGTCTACACGCTTACCGGCGAACTGCATGGATCCGCACTGGGATTTCTGGGACCGCGTGAGACCGCCGACGGCGGGGGTCGCGACATCGAGCCATGTGCGCGGCGCCTAGCGCGGATGCTAGGGCGCGATGCCGATGCAGGTGAAGCGGATGAATGGCGCGGGCTGGCACGTTATATTGCCGGGGTGCAGCGGCATGAAATCAGGCAGGCTCTGGAGCGCATGTTTTCCAGACGGCCCGCCGCGCAGGCCCTACCCTTGGTCGGCGCCGGAGTCGGCCGATTTATTGTCCGTGATCTCGCGCGCCAATTAGGCCATCAATACATCGATTTCTCCGAGTTGCTGCCCGAGGCCGGCGCCTATGCGGAGGGGGCGGCCCTATGCGCACCGGCCGTTGCCGTTGCATATCTGATCCAGGATCACCATGGGTGCGAGCGTAGAGGAGCTTAATTATACGCAGGATACCGGGGCGGTGTTCGCTGTCTTCGCCGACCGGCCGTGGTCGATCTTTCTCGATAGCGGCGCTTACGGCGGTGAGCGCGCCCGCTACGATATTTTTTCGGCTGAACCCTCGGTGACCCTGACGACTCGGGGTCTTCTGACTGAAATCAACACTCCGCGCGCGCTCTCGATCTCGGAAGAGTGTCCCTTCGAGTTGGTCAAGCGATCGCTGGGAGATCCGCGTCCCGCGCCGCTGGGTCTCCCGTTCGCCGGCGGGGCCATGGGCTATTTCGGCTACGACCTGGCGCGGCGGCTGGAACGCCTTCCGGTCATGGCGGCAGCCGATTTCGATGTGCCAGATATGGCGGTCGGTATCTATGACTGGGCGGTGGTGGTCGATCATGTCGAGCGGCGAACCTTTTTGGTCGCCTCGGATCACGGTTTCCGTGCTCTGTTGCCCGAGATACGAGCGGCATTAGGGCGCTCGGTGAGCGCCACCGCCAGACGCTCGTTTCGGGTCGTCTCGCCGGTGCACTTCAATATGACCCGGCACGAGTACGGCCGCGGCTTTCAGCGTATCAAGCGCTATCTTCGCGACGGGGATTGTTATCAAGTCAATTTTGCTCAGCGCTTTTCCGCCTGCGTAGAGGGCGATCACTGGCTTGCCTATCGTGCGCTTCAGTACCTCAATCCCGCGCCGTTTTCGGCCTACCTGCGCCTGCCGGATCTGGTGGTGTTAAGCTCCTCGCCCGAGCGGTTTCTGCGGGTGCGCGACGGCGTAATCGAGACGCGGCCCGTCAAGGGCACGCGCCCACGGTCGGCGAGCAAGGTTCGCGACCAAGCACTGGCGGAGGAACTCCGCGTGAGCGCGAAGGATCGCGCGGAGAACTTGATGATCGTCGATCTGCTGCGTAACGATTTAGGCAAGAACTCGGCGATAGGGTCTGTCAAGGTTCCGGCGCTGTTCGAGGTGGAAAGCTTCGCCACCGTGCACCATCTCGTCAGCACCGTGGCCGGGCGCTTAGAGCCCGGACGGCATGCGCTCGATTTACTCGCCGGCTGCTTTCCGGGCGGATCGATCACCGGAGCGCCCAAGCTACGGGCGATGGAGATCATCGAGGAGCTGGAGCCGCATCGCCGCAACGTTTACTGCGGCGCCATCGGATACATCGGCTTTGACGGCGGCATGGACACCAACGTCGCCATCAGAACACTGGTGATAAAAGATGACTGGATTTACGGCTGGGCCGGTGGAGGCATCGTCAACGATTCCGAGCCGAGCGCCGAATACCAGGAAAGCTTAGACAAAGCCGAGGCCATGCTCAAGCTGCTGAGCGCCGCGCCCGCGACCCATGTGGGTGGTTAAGTTAGGCGGCAGCCTGGCATACGCGAGCGAGCTGCCGCGGTGGCTCGGCGCTCTGGCCGAAGTCGCCGGGGGGCGGGCGATAATCGTGCCGGGCGGCGGGCCGTTCGCCGACCAAGTGCGCCATGCCCAATGCGAATGGAAGTTTTCGGATGAGGCCGCGCACGCAATGGCGGTGCTGGCGATGGAACAGTTCGGTCTGATGATGACCGGGATCGAACCCCGTCTTGCGCCGGTGCGGGATCGAACGCAAATCGAGAATGCGCTCGCCTCGGGGCGCGTCGCGGTGTGGCTGCCGCGGGAGATGCTGCCGGGCCAGGATGGAATTCCGCGCTGCTGGGGTGTGACCTCCGATAGTCTGGCCGCCTGGTTAGCCCATACGCTCGCCGCCCGGCATCTGCTGTTGGTTAAATCGATACCGGCGGCGCCGGGAGATAGGGAGGTGTCGGAGCTGGTGCGCGAGGGAATCGTGGACGCGGCATTGCCTGGGCTTCTCAGGGATGCATCGTACACGACATGGTGGGTCGATCGCTCCCACTACTCGGAGATTGGCGCCATCATGGAGGAACGGTACGCGCCTGGAAGCCGCGTCGTTTACGCGCAAAGAGGGCTCACCGGCATACCGATTGCTGCGCATAAAATCTCATGACCACGCTGTTTCCGATCATACTTGCCGGGGGGGGCGGGACGCGCCTTTGGCCGCTGTCCCGCGAGCAGTACCCGAAGCAGTTTTTGAAGCTCGGGAGGGCGGCGACTTTATTGCAGCAGACACTGCGGCGGCTGGATGGTTTGGCTTCGATGCCGGACAGTGCCGCCTATTCTCTGACATTGCCGCCGCCGATCGTCGTATGTAACGAGGACCACCGGTTTCTCGTGGCCGAACAGGCTCGCCAGGTGGAGGTAGAGCCAAGCAGCATCATGCTCGAGCCGGTGGGCCGCAACACGGCGCCCGCGCTCACCTGTGCCGCACTGGTGTGCCAAGCGCGCAGCCCCGAGTGTGTCCTGATCATGATGCCGGCCGATCACGTCATTCAAAACCCCGCGGCGTTTTGCCGGGCCGTTCTCAGAGGCGTCGTATTGGCCCAGGATGATGACTGTTTAGTCACCTTCGGGATAGCGCCCACCAAACCCGAAACCGGGTACGGATACATCGAGCGCGGCGCGCAGATCGATAGCGGTCGCGATGCAATCGCTCCGCACAAAGCCTATCGAGTCAAGGCCTTTGCCGAAAAGCCCGACGCGGAGCGCGCGCAATTTTATATCAGCGCCGGGAATTGTCTCTGGAACAGCGGGATCTTCATGATGAAGGCGTCGCAATGGCTCCAAGCCATCGGGCATTACCGGGCGGATATTTTGGCCGCGTGCGAACGTGCCTGTGGCGAAGCGCAACCCGACAGCGGGGTTTACCGTATGCAGCGCCAGGCTTTCGAAGCCTGTCCCAGCGATTCCATCGATTACGCGGTGATGGAAAAAGTTGCCGAGGGCTCTCTTTTCCGCACGGCGCTGGTGCCACTCGATGCAGGGTGGTCGGATGTCGGGGCCTGGTCGAGTCTATGGGACATCGCCGAGCGCGATAGCGACGGTAATGCCGTTCTTGGCGATGTCTGCGCCATCGACGCGCGGAACAACTTGCTGCTGTCGGAATCGCGTCTCCTCGCCGTGCTCGGGTGCGATGATCTGGTCGTCGTGGAAACCGCGGATGCCGTGCTCGTGCTCCCCAAAGACAAAGCCCAAGGGGTAAAGCAGGTGATCGCGTGGATGCGGGAACGCGCGCGGGAAGAGCGCGTGAATCACCGTCGCGTTTACCGCCCTTGGGGAAGCTATGAGAGCATTGACCAGGGGGAGCGATTTCAGGTCAAGCGCATCGTCGTGCAGCCCGGCGCGAAGCTGTCGCTGCAGATGCACCATCACCGGGCGGAGCACTGGATCGTCGTCAAAGGCACGGCGCGCGTGACGCGCGGGGAGGAGGAATTCCTGCTGACGGAGAATCAATCGACGTATATTCCCCTCGGCGTCCAACACAGACTGGAAAATCCCGGGACGATCCCGCTCGAGATCATCGAGGTGCAATCGGGCGCGTACCTGGGAGAAGACGATATCGTGCGCTTTGCGGACGCATACCAGCGCGTGTAGCGGTCAGGGCCACGCTAATTTTTTTGTCGAATATGGAGCCAACACCATGAGTAGACCGGTAAAAAAAGCAGTCTTCCCCGTGGCCGGTCTAGGGACACGTTTCCTGCCGGCGACGAAAGCCAACCCGAAAGAGATGCTGCCCATCGTGGACAAACCGCTCATTCAATATGCCGTCGAAGAAGCGGTAGCGGCGGGCGTGACGGAGCTCGTATTCATTACCGGCCGCAATAAACGCGCGATAGAGGATCATTTCGACAAGGCTTATGAACTGGAAGCCGAGCTAAAGAAACACAATAAGACCAAGATGCTGGATCTCGCCACCAACATTCTCCCGCCGGGCGTGTCCTGTATCTATATTCGCCAACCCGAGGCCTTAGGGCTCGGTCACGCCGTCCTTTGCGCGAGACCCGTGATTGGCAAAGAACCGTTTGCCGTCGTGCTCGCCGATGACCTGATTGATGCTAATCATGCCGGCTGCCTTTCGCAGATGGTCGATCTGTATTCGCGCTATAACTGCGGGGTGCTCGCCGTCGAGCCCGTACCGCAAGAGGAGACCGGCAGATACGGCATTGTGGTCTCTCAAGCCATTGAACCACGGGTCGGCAAGGTACACAGCATCGTCGAGAAACCCCGGCCCGAGGACGCTCCCTCGAACCTCGCGGTGGTCGGCCGTTACATTCTTACGCCCGATATCATGGCGGTGCTCGAACACACGGCAGAGGACGCTCGCGGCGAGATTCAACTCACCGACGCCATCGCGAAGCTTCTCGCAAAGAAAACCGTCCTGTCGTTAGAGTTCGAAGGGAAACGCTACGATTGCGGGTCGAAACTCGGTTTTCTACAAGCGACGGTGGGATACGCGCTAAAACACCCGGAGGTAGGGTCGGATTTCAGGAAATACCTGGACTCGCTGTACGGCCCGATGCGCGCTTCCGAACGCGCCTCGGAAGCAATTTGCGGCGGCACATAATCCAATCAGAAAATTGCGCGACGGAGGTTAATGCAATAGAATTCGCGGCGCTGAAAACAGCGCGTCCTCGCATGCGGGCCGCGCTTATGGCAACTCTCCTTGCCTCACCGCGAAGCGCCGAGAGTTTGTGAAAAAACCGTCGCAGTAGGTTTTTTCACAAACTCCGAGAGCGTCAGCCGGGAGGCGATACCCCATGAGGAGCGACTAATGCGACACTACGAGATTGTATTTCTGGTTCACCCCGATCAGAGTGAGCAAGTCCCGGCTATGATCAACCGCTACCGTTCGATGATCGAAACCCGGGGCGGGGCTATCCACCGGCTCGAGGATTGGGGCCGCAGGCAATTGACTTACCTCATCGAAAAGGTCCACAAGGCGCATTACGTATTGATGAATGTGGAGTGCGACGGGGAGACCTTAAGCGAGCTGAACAACGCTTTCCGATTCAATGACGCGGTCATCCGCAATCTGGTAATGCGCCGGGATGAAGCGGTGACCGAGCCTTCGCTGTTGGCAAGACGCACTGAGGACGAAGAGCCGGTCGAGGTTCCCAGAGCCGCAACGGAGCCGAGCGCGGTTGAAAGCCCGGAGCCCGCGGATTCGAATGCCGGAGATGAAATAGCAGATGTTGTTCAGGTGAGGTGAGGCATGTCACGATTTTTTCGTCGTAAGCGGTTTTGCCGGTTCACGGCCGAAGGCGTCAAGGAGATCGATTACAAGGATCTAAACACGCTCAAGGCTTACCTTACAGAGACCGGCAAGATCATGCCGAGCCGCATCTCGGGGACGAAGGCGCGTTATCAACGCCAACTGGCAACGGCCATCAAGCGGGCGAGGTTCCTCGCGCTGCTTCCCTATTGTGACTCTCATTAAGGAAGCTCTGCAGAAGTTACTGCGCAGCCCATCTGCTTTGTCGCGTACTCGCTCGTCGCTCGCCTATCTACCTGATATGTCTCGCGACTCGCTCCGTGGCTTCGCGCATCTGGGCTTGCTCGCGACACTTTTGCAGACCTTCCTTAAAAGCGCCACGGCCGGCCGCCGCTTGCTCGGTCCGGCGTGATGGCGTGAAGATCCTCGCCGAATATGTGATGCGCGGGCGCGTGCAGGCCGCCGGGGTCGCGGGTCTATGCGGTGTTTTGAGCTGGCTCATGCCCCCGGTTTCCTACCTGAGCGGTGCTGCCGTCGGTCTGGTCGCGCTCCGGCACGGCGCGCGTGAGGGAACGTTTGTCATTGTTGGCGCCGCTTGTCTCAGCGCCGCGGTGGCGTTCGGCGGTTTTCGTAACCTCCTGCCGGTGGCATCGCTCCTCGTGGCGTTGTGGCTGCCGGTATGGCTCGCTGCCCTGGTGTTGCGCATCTCGCGCGAGCAGGGCGTGATGCTTTCAGCGGTCGGCGTGATGGCGGGGCTTTTCGTCGTTGGGATGCGCATTGCGCTGAGCGACGTCGACGCCTGGTGGGAGGAGATATTGAAGCACGTGTTTCGGCAGGCCGAGTCCGATCGCGATGTTCTCGTCCCGGAGGAAATGCTCGTGGAGCTTGCCGCGGTGATGAATCCGCTTATCGCCGCAGCCATAGAATTCAGCATCGTTGTTACACTGCTCCTTGCACGCTGGTGGCAGGCGGCGCTCTATAACCCGGGAGGCTTCCGCGCGGAGTTCGAGGTACTGCGTTTGCCCGGGATGCTGGCGTTTCCCACTGTGGCGATGATCACCTACGTGGTATTCGAAATCATGAGCCGGGCGCGTCCCTATGGCATGGTCGTGGATCTGATGGTCGTGGCCTGTGTGCTTTATTGCTTTCAGGGGCTCGCGGTCGTGCACCACCAGCATAGGGTCCGGGGATATTCCAAGGCTTGGCTCGTGATCCTCTATGTGGTGCTGTTTATCACTCCGCACTACACCGTGTTCGGTCTCGCCGCTTGCGGCCTGCTGGACCGGGCGGTCAATTTCAGAGGCCTGCCGCCGCCGAGTGAGAGACATATCACACGATAGGCGAGCATGGTATTGTGTGGTGCTTCGGCGCATCCGGCGATCAAAATAGTGAGGTGAGATAATGGAAGTCATTCTAATCGAGAGAGTACACCGGCTCGGTGATCTCGGCGATCGCGTGAAGGTGAAACCAGGGTATGCGCGTAACTATCTAATTCCAAGCAGGAAAGCTATACCGGCAACGGCCGCCAGCTTAGCCAAGTTTGAAGCCGCCCGCGGCGAGTTGATTAAGTCCCAGGAGCTGGCGCTAGCGGAGGCGCGGTCGCTGGCTAAGGCGGTGGAAAACCTGTCCGTTACCATTCGGGCCCGGGCCGGATCCGAGGGTAAGCTGTTCGGGTCGGTCGGTACGCTGGACATCGCGACCGCGGTGACGGAAGCGGGGGTGGCAATGGAAAAGAAACATATCAGACTACCGCAAGGACCTTTGCGCGAAATCGGCACGCACGAAGTTCGAGTGCATCTGCACCCGGACGTGGATGTGGCCATCAAAGTCGTCATCGCGGCGGAGGACGAAGGAACCTCCTAAGCGCTTAAACACGGATAAGCGCATGTCAGTCAAACTGCGGCGGCGAGCCCTCAGCCCTGCAGCGCTACGCTTTGGAGCGGCCGGTCTACGAGCGCGGGCCGGCTAGCGTGGAGAATCGCGCTTCCAATCCCCGGGGCGCCGTTCGAGAAGGCCCTCCGGTCCCGCCGCACTCCGTCGAGGCCGAACAATCCGTATTGGGTGGTTTGTTGCTTGATAACGAGAGCTGGACCCAGGTCGTCGAGCGCCTCACCGAGCATGACTTTTATCGTTTAGAGCACCGGCTGATTTTCCGCGCGATCGAGGGGCTTGCGGCGGAGAGCAAGCCTTACGATGTGATCACGCTGTCCGAGTGGCTCGCGAGCGCGGCGGAGCTCGAGAAGGCGGGCGGACTCGCCTATCTTGTCGCGCTGGTCGAGAATACTCCCAGCGCCGCCAACATCGTCGCCTATGCGGACATTGTCCGGGAACGCGCGGTGCTGCGGCAACTCATCCATGCCGGCGCGGAGATCGCTAACGGTGCCTTCAATACCGACGGACGCAGCTCCGATGAGTTACTCGATGCCGCGGAACGCGTGGTCTTCAAGATCGCCGACCACCAGCAGCGCGGCCGCCGCGGCTACCTGAAGGTTCAGGAGCTATTGGCCCATGCCTTGGACCGCATCGACACGCTGTTTCGCAAGGGCAGCGCGATCACGGGCATTGCCACCGGCTTTACCGATTTCGATGAGCTTACGGCGGGGCTCCAGCCCTCGGATTTAGTCATCATTGCCGGGCGGCCGTCGATGGGCAAGACCGCTCTTGCCATCAACATCGCGGAACACGCGGCGATCAAGGATGACCTGCCGGTCGCTATTTTTTCCATGGAAATGTCGGGTGAGCAACTGGCGATGCGCATGATCGGCTCGCTCGGGAGCATCGACCAGAGAAAGGTACGGACCGGGAAGCTGAGCGACGAGGATTGGTCCCGCGTCACCTCGGCGGTGGCGATCTTGGACAAGGCCAAGATGTTTATCGACGACACGCCGGCCTTGGCGCCGGGCGAGCTATGCGGCAAGTGCCGGCGCATTGCTCGCGAGCACGGGCTCGGCCTCGTGATCGTCGATTATCTACAGCTCATGCAAGTCCCGGGAAACAAAGAAAACCGGGCGACCGAGATCTCAGAAATATCGCGTACGCTCAAGGCCCTCGCTAAAGAGCTGCATGTTCCGGTCGTCGCTTTGTCGCAGTTAAATCGCAGTTTGGAGCAACGGCCGGATAAGCGCCCGCGCATGGCGGATCTGCGTGAATCCGGCGCCATCGAACAAGACGCCGATCTCATCGTGTTCATTTACCGCGACGAGGTCTACGACGAAAACAGCGCCGACAAAGGCATCGCCGAGATCATCGTGGCGAAACAACGCAACGGGCCCATCGGCACGGTGCGTATGACCTTCTTGGGGCAATTCACGCGCTTTGAGAGCTTTACCGCCGAGAGCTACGGGCGGCCGGCGAGGGATTATGGATGAGCCGTCCCGCGCGCGTCGACTATGACCTAGAGGCCGCCAAGGCCAACCTCGAGCGCGTGCGCGTCCTGGCGCCGCGGCAAAAGATCATGGCCATCATCAAGGCCGATGCCTACGGGCACGGCCTCGATCGCATGGCGGCGGCGTTTTCCGCGGCGGACGCGTTCGGAGTGGCCTGTCTCGAAGAGGCGCAAGGCTTGCGCGACCGCGGGGTGAAACATCCCATCGTCCTGCTCGAAGGCCCGTTCTCGCCGGGGGAGTTGCGGGAAATGCAGCGCTTGGCATTGGATACCGTCATTCACCACGACGAACAGATTGCGATGTTACGCGATCTGTCGCAAGGGCATCGCCTCGGCGTATGGCTCAAGGTGGACTCGGGCATGCACCGCTTGGGGTTCGCGCCGCAACGGGTCCGCGGCGTGTGGGAAGAGTTACGTCGGTGCGGCGCCGTCGCCCCGCCCGTACGCTTGATGACGCATCTCGCGTGCGCCCATGAGCGAGGCCATCCCTCAGTGCCTGTACAACTTGCGTGCTTCGCCCAAGCCACCACGGATATCCGCACTGAGCGCTCTATCGCCAATTCCGCGGTCCTGCTCGCCTGGCCGGCGGCCTACGCCGATTGGGTCCGGCCAGGGATCATGCTCTACGGGGTTTCGCCGTTCGCCGATAGCAGCGGCGCCGCGGAAGGCCTACGGCCGGTCATGTCCTTAAGATCACGACTCATCGCGGTCAAGACCGTGCGGGCGGGGGAGGGGGTCGGTTATGGCGGTGACTGGCGCTGCCCGGAGGACATGCCGATCGGCATCGTCGCCCTGGGTTACGGAGACGGTTATCCTCGGCACGCCCGCCCCGGAACCCCCGTGCTGGTGAACGGAAAAAGAACCGCCTTGATCGGCAAAGCCTCGATGGACATGCTGAGCGTGGATTTACGCCCCGTTCCGGCCGCGCGCGTCGGCGACCCGGTGCTGCTCTGGGGCGCGGGATTGCCCGTCGAGGAAGTCGCGCGTTGGGCCGACACCATTCCTTACGAGCTCTTGTGCGGCGTGGGCGGCCGGGCGCGGTTTCTCGATCCAAGTGCGGGCTAAATTCGCCTATCAATGCCAGGGCTGCGGCGCGCTCGCCCCCAAGTGGTCGGGTCAGTGCGGCGATTGCGGTGCCTGGAATACGCTGGTTGAAATAGCCTATTCAGAGCGGCCGGGCGCGGTGGAAAACCGCGCCGGAGGCTTCAGTGCAGAGCCTTCCGGCGCCTGCATGCTCGAGGCGATTTCTCCCGCCGCCGAAGCCGGGATCCCGAGCGGTGTGGGGGAGGTAGACCGGGTCTTGGGCGGCGGCATCGTGGCGGGCGCGGTGGTATTGATCGGAGGCGATCCGGGCATCGGGAAATCCACCTTGTTACTGCAGATGCTGGCCACGGCGACGGGCGCGGGCAAGTGTTCCGGCCTGTATGTGAGCGGTGAGGAGTCGGCCCAGCAAGTCGCTCTGCGGAGCCGCCGGCTCGGGATCGATGGCGCGCGTATCAAGCTCTTAACCGAAACCCGCCTGGAGTCGATCCTCGGCGTGGCCGCGCAAGAAGCGCCGAGGGTCATGATCATCGATTCGATTCAGACGGTTTTTACCGAGACCTTGGGCTCGGCGCCGGGAAGCGTCGGTCAAGTGCGGGAAAGCGCGGCCCAACTCATCCGCTTCGCGAAGAATTCCGGCGCCTCCGTGTTCCTGGTCGGGCACGTGACCAAGGAAGGCATGATCGCCGGACCGCGCGTGCTCGAGCACATGGTCGATACGGTGCTCTATTTCGAGGGCGACGACAGCAGCCGCTTCCGGATCTTGCGCTCGACCAAGAATCGCTATGGGCCGGTCCACGAGCTGGGTATTTTCGCCATGACCGAGGGCGGTCTGCGGTCCGTGACCAATCCCTCGGCGATCTTTCTGCAACGGCATGCTCAAGGCGCCGCCGGGAGCGTGGTGATGGCGTGCCGCCAGGGGAGCCGTCCGCTATTGATCGAGGTGCAGGCCCTGGTCGATCAGTCCTTCCTCGCGAATCCGCGCCGGGTCGCGGTCGGTTTAGGAACCTAGCAACAATAACTTGAACAATTAAGGCTTGCGCCGAACGCGATGAGCAACTGGGCAAGGTCGCTCCCTACGGGGTGTACGACCTGACCGCCAATGAAGGCTGGGTCAGCGTGGGTAACGCGCAGGCCCGACTGACTGGTCACGCTGCCGATCAGGTTGACCACAATCTGACGGCTCAGCAGCAACGGCTACCGCGTGAGGCTATGGCGGCTGCAGTTGCAGCAGCTGGCCGATGAGTTGGGATTGACCGTTCAGGTCTGCCACTTCCCGCCGGGCACCAGCAAGTGGAACAAGATCGAGCACCG
>JBOIDL010000031.1:0-24930 GCA_050740435.1 Gammaproteobacteria bacterium | reverse complement strand
GAGAGGGCCTCCTATGTGGGACGTATGACTTTCCGAAACCCATACCTACCACGGAGCGCCCTCTCTTCCAAGCTTTTCATGCTCTAACCTATTGATCTATAGTCGTTATAAAAGATCTTCACCCTTTTCAAACCGATTGCCGGGCAGCGCCGCTAAAACCTGCAATATCTCCGCGTCATCGAGCATCTGCAACTTGCGCCGGGCGTTGGCGCGCAGCTCGGTGGGAAACCGGCGGACCGCCTTGGACGCCACGTCATTGAATAAGTCCTCCGCCAGCGCGTTGCCGAACGTTCGGATCACCTGTATGAAGTTATATGAAACATATAACAGCGTCAAGCGCGAATAATCAATTTGATTTCGCCACCACGGGGTTTCATACCCCGTGGTGGCGAATCTAAATTGACTACCGGCAAGCTTCGGCGTCGCCAAGGCGGCAGTCGCCGAAGCCGAGCACCTCAACGCGAATAAAGGCAACGCCCCCCCCAGCGAGCGCGTTAGCGGTGTCGTCGCTACCCAGTGCCGCCCCGGGCGCCTCACCCGCGGCCCTGGTTGCGCTGCTCGCGGCGTTGCTGACGCCGGTCAAGCCCGCCGCGATGTTGACGGGTTGCACCGGGACACCGACCGAGGTCCCGGCCACCTGAATCGTATCGGTACCGAGGACAGCCGTAGCGACGATGGTCAAGTTGCCAGCGGATTCGATACCTGCCTCGCCGGCGTCCACGACCCCTCGGGGCGCGAACAGGAACACGTCGCCGGGCGATCTACCCGGCGTCGTGACAGCCGCTCGGATGCCGCTTCCGCCGATCGCCGGAGGGAACTCGAGCACGAGATTGCCCTCGGCGTTAACCCTCGAGATTACGCCGGGGATAGAGAGCGCCGTGCGTGGCCCCCGGCCGGCGTCGATATCTCCCACAGACGACCAGATCAAGATGTCCCCGCCGTCGAGCGCGAAGACCCGCGATTGATTCACGAGAAAATCATCGCGGACCAAGGCCCGGACATCTCCTTGTCTTTGCACTACGATGCCTAACTCACTCGCGCCTTTGTCAATATCCGCCGATGACGCTACACCGGCGTTGACCTCGCCGCCCGGTACCAGAATATTGATGTCACCGCCGTCTGCCGTCGTAACGCGACTCAAGAAGGAACGCAGTTCACCTCTCCGTTGGTTCCCGGGGAACAAGGTTCTTATGGCCGCGTAACCGCGGGAATAGTCCTGTCTCCCCGAAGGCTGTTCGCTCGCGGCCGTACCCGTCTCTTGCAGCTCGTTAAACAATATCTCGAAAATCAAAGCCCGCTGCTCCGTAAGGGGCAGGCGCCGGAAATTCTCGAGCGCGCTAAGCCCGGAGTCCCGAGGATAGGCTCGCATGAATTCGGAGAGGCGCGAGCGATACGAGACGGCATCCGCCAAATAGCGTTCGACGAAGGCTGCGTTCGCGGGTCGAGGACTAAATCCGGCCCCGATGGTGATATTAGCGCCCCCATCGGGAAGGGAAGTATTCACTATGTTGCCTAAGGACTCGATACCGGCCGACGCGCCCAAGTCGACATCGCGTCCGGCGAGTAGATAAGCCTGCCCGGGACCTTCGATGCGAATACTGTTGTCGTCTCGTGCTACCTGACCCGTCGGCCCCAGTCGCGTCGGAAAGATGATGTCGCGTCCCGCTTCGAGCACGGTGACGTCGGTCCGATTGACGTTTTGGACGCTGAGGAATATATCCCGTATATCCCGGCCCGCCGCGATCCGGGCCGGTTTGCTAAGCGTGAAGCGCAACGGCGTTGATGCGTCTAAACCGGCAATAGATCCGCGACGTGCCACGATTCGCGCCGGTAGCGCGTCGCTCGCGTGTACCGGTGTCGCCGCGTGCCCCGTCAAGGCGCCTACTACGGATCGGTCACTTGTTAGATTGGGTAGGCGCAGAAGACGGCTATCGGCGTCCGATAGCAAGATTTCGCCTCCGCCGGTGACCTCCTGTTCCGCCAATAGCTCGACTTGGCCCCGCGCCGCCGGCATCAGGGGTATCGATTCGGGTAGTACAATGCTCCCGCCAAGACTGCGCCCCTTCAAGGTACCGGGGAAGGCCGGGGAAAAAGACCCCGGTCCTAGATCATTGTTCAGGACGACGTCACCGCTCACGGCGGTCAGGTCGGCGGCGCTAGCCGCCGAGTACGTGAAGAACGACACGGGGTTCACGCCCTTGTCCCCGAAAACCTCAGCCTGCACCCCCTGGCTGAACGGCTGTGGCGTGACCGTGTAAGTCGGATCGACGATGGTTGCAAGCGTGAGCGACTCTCTTGCCCGGACAGTGGCCTGCGCGTCCCCCAAAGCCAGGGTCGCCTGAAACCTGCCGCCGGATCGAATATCGGCCTGACCGCGGCCTACCAGGTACACCCCTCCCTCAAGGCTGCCGCCGGTCTGCAGCGACAAGCGTCCGCCCCCCGCGATGCTAAGGTCTCCAGAGACGCCGCTCCGCGGCTGGCCGGTGGTGGGGATCACGACGGACACGTTCGTCGCCTGACCTTCTGCGGCGATGTAGACATTGCCACCTCCCAAAGCCCCGATTGCGCCCCTAAAGTCATCGAACGCGATCGCCCAAGCTACTGGAAACGATACTGGAAACTCCTCTTGGAGTGTAGTTGTCGTAACCTGCACACCTGCGACGCGCGGCAACCAGTCCGTACGGCCATCGAAGGGCTCCGCCGATCCCACGAGATCGCCGCGGCTGCGCACCCGGATATCGCCGCCGTTGAATACAAAGTCACCGCGCAATAGGCGCTCGGCGTCCAGACCATCGGCATGGGTTGCGAACCACCCTAGGCCGCGGTTCTCGCCAGCCGTGTAGATGACAGAGTCGGAGGCGCTAAGGCGGACATCCCCGCCTGCGGCCGCGTCGATGTTGCCCGTCCCGGTGCGCAGGTGCACGCCAGCCCCTAAGGTGAGATCGCCGGCGCCCGCTCGGACGGCCGTGGGGTCGGCACTAGCGAGATCGCCGCCCGCGACGAGAACATAGGACCAGGAGGGGCCGGCTTGAACGACGTCGCGGCGATGTCCGGAGAAAAACTGGAATTGCTGTTCGCGAAAGCCGTCGCTAATCGACGCATCCAAACGCAGATCACCCGCCGCTCGCAAGGTGAGCACACCCGATTCATCACCCGCGCGCCAATCGATTAAGTCCCAGCTCTCGGCCAGGCTAAGTCCGCCCGGCGAACGGACCTCGATACCGGGAACGACGTGGAAGCGCGGATCGCCGTCCTTACCCAGGGCGGACTCGATGGCGGCCGCATGACCCATGAACGTATCGGTGTCGGTTCGCATCGCGGTAATGGCCGCACTGTCCAGGGTCTCGGGAGTAAACACCTTGACGGCCTCCGCATCGATGCGTGCCGCCCCGGCGATGCTGCTCGCCGCCGAACGTATGGCGACCCCGTCATCGCCGGCCCGCGGCGCCCGCAGGTGCACATAGCCCGTATCCGCCGCGATCGCTCCTCCGCCGGACCGGCCAGCCACATCGATACGCGCTCCCGCGGCCAGGTCCAACGCCCCGTCGGACGTAGCCAACACCACTTCGCCGCCGTCCTCCCCGGCCCCGTTTGCGTGCGCGTCGATGACCGCGGTTGCGTGCAGTGTCAAATCATCCCGGGCGTTGAGCACTACCCGGCCGGCCAATGTACCCGAGGCGTCGAGATACCCCTGTACGTCGATCTTCCCGCCGTCCGCGGTCAAGCGCAGGTCGCTCGCGCGCAGCCTATCATTGGCGCCCACGACGATATCGCCGCTGCGCAGCCGGAGAGCCCGCGAGGCGCTGAATTCTCCGCCGTTGAGCGCGGCGTTCAGGCCCGTGAAGCCGTCCGCTCCCAGGGTGCCGGCGTCCAGATCGAAGGAACCGCCCTGATTTCCGGCCGCCGCACGGCCTTGGACGATAGCCCCTGGCGCGAATTCCACCGATCCCTCGGCC
Organism: Gammaproteobacteria bacterium; assembly: GCA_050740435.1. Classification (GTDB taxonomy): domain Bacteria; phylum Pseudomonadota; class Gammaproteobacteria; order JACCXJ01; family JACCXJ01; genus USCg-Taylor. The sequence continues at coordinate 20,974 of JBOIDL010000031.1, read as the reverse complement.
GCGGCTACCCGAATCGTACCCGCGTCGCTGTTGGCGGCGTGCCCGGAGACGTCGAGGCGCGCGCCCGCGGCGAGTAAGACGTTCCCGTGCTCGGAATCAAGTGTCACGTTGCCTCCCGGACTCGCGACGGTCAAATCCCCGAAGTCCTTGGCGCGGCCCGAGGTGTCGACCACGGCACCCGGCGCAAGCTGAACGTCGCCCGCGGATCCCACCGCCTGGAGGATAACGTTCCCCGATGGCATCTCGATTCGACTCGCGTGCCTTATCCGGTCCGCGCGAATACCGAGGCGTGCACCGAGCGCGTTGACTTGCGCGCGCGGAATTGCGGTGCCGGAAGCTTCGAGGTTCACGTCGCCGATTAGCTCGCCGCTCGCGTCCGCCGTGTCGATATTAAAGGCGGCCCCAGTCGCGGCCGTAAGGAGCGGCGTCTCTAGTGTCAGGTCCGCGGCCACCGAAAGCGTCGCGTTGCCGCGGCCCGTGATATCCCCGCCGGCCCGCAGTGCGACTCTGTCAAAACCGCGCACCGCGAAGCGGCCGCCACCGATGGAGACGTGTTTTGCCGCGATCTCCAACTGCCCAGCGCCAGCGGGTGACCCGGAGAAGAGCGTGCCGTTGGAGTTGACAAGCTGAACCGTTTCGGCCTCGATGGACGCTATCTTGTCGCCATTCTCATAACCGCCGATCCCAGCGCCATCGAGAGTGAGCTTGGCCACGCGCAGCTTGAGCCCCCCGTAGACATCGATGGTGCTACGGCTGAGGAAGGTCAGCTCGTTGGCGCCTAGGCGACCGAGGGCGTCGTTCGATAACACCAGTCCGCCGGAGGTGCCACCGGTTTCGCCGAGGCTGATGCGCGGCGCCGCCGCGAGTAGCGAACCCTTGTTGGCGCTAACGGTTCCTGCCATTCGAAAATCGTGTGCGGCGTCGAAGGTCAGCGAGCCTGCGGCTGACACCGTGGCCCCGCGGTCGATTCCCAGCGTTCCGGCCGTTCCGGTGCTGCCCGTCCGTGCCAGCTCGACCTGTTCGGCCGTGGAGACTCGGAGAAGTGCCCCGTCGCCATCTAAGCGCAACCGTTCGCTCGAGCCTGCTTGCGTCTTGCCGACCGCGTCCACTCGGCCACCCGCTGCGACGGTAACGGTATCCGTAGCAACCAACAGGGCCTCGCGGGTCCGCAGCCGCGCACCGGCTTCCGCTCGCACATCGCGGGCGACCGTATCGATCTCGGTCGCGCCGTCGGCCGCCCTGCGGCGGCTGCCGCCCACGAGCAGGCTACCGGCCGCGAAATCGTTAAGCTCCGACGCCACCAGCTCGACTCTGTCTTTACGAGCGCTGCGCGCCGCGACGATGGCGATACGCTCCGAGGCGATGTCGATCCTCGCCGCGGCGCCGCCAGCAGTCGCCGACCGCAGCGCGCCGGCGAGTGCGATAGACCCAGTGGCGGTTATCGACAGCCCGCCCGCGTCCCGCGGCAACTCGCCTAGCGTGCGCCCGAGCCGAGCCGCCCGCCGATCGAAGAATTGGCCGGCGAGGCTTTCCAGGTACTCGACGCGTTTTCTCACCTGGCTACCGTTTTCAAGCGCGAATCCCGACCAGCGCACCTCGCCCCTCCCCGAGTCGGCGAAGCTCCGCCGGCCGGCGACGACCCTGCTCCCGTCGAGACCGCGCAGGGCTTGATCGGGACGCAAGTCCTGCGTGCCGGCGACCGGCGTGACGAGCAAAGCCCCCGGTAGAAGGGCGTAACGGGCAGGCAGCATGGCGTAGGTTCCCCCCGGCAAGACTTCGCTGGCCGCCACGGAAATGGTGTCGCCGGCGAGAATTCCCGAGCCGGGCGACTCTAGCGGATCGCTTACCCCGAAGGCATTGTTCCGTGTGGGCAAGATCGCGAAAGCGCCTGAATCGCGGTCCGTGCCGAGCAGATCTCGGGTACCGCCAGCACCTGGAATAAACTCATAAGCGAGAAGATCGCCCCCGGCGCTCACGTCCACGACGGCGCCGCGCTCCACCGCCACTGCCGGCGCGTTCAGCAGAATCCGCTTCTCCGGCGAACCATTGAAGATACGGCCCAGCGCGCCATCCGGGCCGTCAAGGCGGTATACCCAATCGGTCCCGAAGCGCGTCTGACCGAAGGGTAGAATGACGCCGCTCCCCGAGGTAGACGTCAGGCTACCCGGGGCGAGGCGCAAGGATTTACCCGCATTTAGCTCCAGTTCGCCGAACGGCGCCCGCAGAATTCCGCCTTGTACGATTTTCGCGGCCGTCAGGCTGACCCGGCCGCCGGCGGACAATGGGGCGGGGGGCAAGCCGGAAGACGCTTGGATACCGATCCGTCCCCTTGCTCCGGGCACGCTCATCTTGAAGTCGGTGAGGGTGGCCGGATAGATCTGCGCAGCCGCGAGCTGCAGACCGGCGGCGGTCGTGAGGCTGCCGGGGAGGAACTGGGACGTCTCGTTCCTGACCCGCACTCCGACCAGCCGCAAGTCCCCCGCGCTACGCAAGCGAATCGGTGGCGTGCGGCCGGAATCGCCGAAGCCTTGCAGGGTTAGCGCCCCTACCAAGTCGATGTGCTGGGCACGGACCGACAACTGACCGTTCCCGGACGCCGCGGCGGGTTCGAGGCGAAAGCGCGGATCGCTCGGTCCCATGGCGACATAAGGTGCGCTAAGCGCGATTTTGCCTCCGGTGGAAGACAGTATCGGCGCGTCGAGGATCAACCGCCGGCCGGTAGCGAGCGTTACGTCCCCTTCAAAACGGATCTCCGCCGAGGAGATTGGGTCATTGGGGGACCCGATCGGCAAGGCCTGCAAGCTCAGTTCGTCGAAGCCACCACGGCGAACACGACGAGGATCGATGAAAGCCAGTCCGTTGCGGCTTAGCGGGATCTCCTCACCAGGGCCGTAGTAGGGGTCGACCGGTGGGGCCCCGACCACAATGTCTCGGGATCCACCCGGAAACTGTGGCAGGCCGGGCGTTACTCCAGCCCGGCCTTGGCGGCTGGTGTCGAGCACGACGGTTAAGCGGCCACCGGTCGCCGCCGGGCCGCCCGCGGCGCCGCGCAGCTCACCGGCCGCCAAGACGCCGTCCGCGGCGCGCAATACGATCGACCCCGCGGCGCCACTGACCTTACTCGGCGCCGTCCTTAGATCGCCGGCCGGCAAGTCGAGTACCGTGGCCGTACCCGAAACATCCATGAGTGAACCGCGACTCGTCACAATGTAACCGCGATTCGCGTTTAACTCCACGCGCCCCCCGGCGAGCACTTCGCCCTGACGCAGCTCGGCGCCATTGGGGAAAAGCCGGGCGACTCCCTTAGCCAGCAGTTGCCCGTGCGGCCCGAGACGAATCGCTTGGTTCGACCGGAAGCCCTCGACGAGTCCCGGGGCGTTAAGGCTTACCCTGATGGCGCCCGCCGGGGCTTTGATTACCCCGTCCACCACTACGTCCGTTTCGGATTGTAGGCTGACCGCGCCCTCCGCCTCGGTCTCGATCCGAGCCCCGCGTTCAATCACGACCGGGGCCTGCCGTTGCACCTCCGAGTTACTGGCCGCCAAGGACAGCGTGGTCGGGCTCCGCCGCTCGCGGGGCGCTAGCGTTATTTGGCTCAGTGCCTCGAGATTCGGACCCGTCGGCCGTTGCCCGGCAGCGTCGGCGAGCAGTAAATTCGATGCCCGTACCCGGACGACAGTGTCCGCCGCGACGGTGAGTCCGCCAACCTCGGAGCGCAAGCTGAAATCGCTAAATCCGTGCGCATCGAACAGCTTGGCCGGTATGAGCGTATTGCCTTCGGCGGTCGTCGCGGCCGAATTTTGCGCACCGACCGTCAAGCGCGGGGCGCTTAAGGACAGGCGGCCGCCCGCGACGATGCCATACGCCCTGAGATCCGCGCCGAGCGACAATTCGCCTGGGACCGGTAAGTCGGCGCGGGTACCGGCGGCTATGCTCAGCTCACCCCCCCGGCCCGGCGCCAGCGAGCCCTCGGCCGCTAGGTGCGCGCCGCCGCTGAGATCGATGCGGCTCCCCCGGGCGAGGACGGTGTCGCCCTCCGAAGTCAGCGTAACCCTGCCGCCGTCGATGAACAGCGGCGCGCTAGGCGCGCCGCTGTTCAGGAGCGGACTATCGTTAACCCAAGTGCCGCGCACATCGATACGGGAGCCTCGGCCCAGGTCCAGTGCGGGTTGTGTGATAGCACCACTTTCCGTACCCAGAGAGACGCTCCCCGAGGGAATGGCAATCGTGCCGTCGACCCGCACTAAACCCGCGGAGAGCGTGAGATCGCCGCCGGCGGGTAGCTCCACCTTTACCCGGCCGGGGACGCTGATAAGTCCACTGCTGCCGAGACTGACCCGGCCAATTCCGCTCCTTGTAAAAATATCCGCCGGGAGAACCAAAGAGAGATCGGCGGGCACGGGATCGTCAAATCGCAGCAGCCGCGGTTTCACGGCCGCGCGGAAGCTAATGTCCGGCCGCAAGCCGCTACCGGCTCGCGGGTTTTCAACGGTCAGCCGTCCCGGCAAGGCGAGCTGATCGAAGGGCCGGGCGAGGCCCGCAACCGCAACGTCCGAGTCCGGACGCTGCCGCTGCCAACGGCCGTGGACGGCGCCGCCCAAGAGAGTCCCGTCCAAGACGAGATTCGCCCCCGTGATCGCGAGACTGCCGGCGTCTTTACCCTCGATGTACCCGGGCTCGAAGGCGCCGAGCCCCAAGGCGCCAAAGACGCTGTACGTCCGGACGACCCCCCACTTGCGATGCACGCGAGTGAGCTCGCCGAAAATGCCGTCGTAGATGCGGCGCGGATCGGCGGCCGAAATATCATAGATGCGCCCTTGCGAGATAAGCTTGGTCGTGTTGACGGCGCCGCCCTCGTAGGTGACCTGACCGCCCGAGAAGTCGATCACGGATCCTGGTTGTGCGATCACATCGCCGCCTTCGGTGCTGAGCGTCACCGTGCCCCCCGTGGACAGGCGCTCGCCCAGCGGTTTCCGGATCCCCTCCAGCGCCCCACTGATGTTAGCGAGGGGCGTCCCCTTGCGGACATCGACGACGACCGTCTTACGCCGCAAGGGACCGTCCCGCTGGAGCGGAGAATCCGCGAGCTCATGACCGAACAGGCGCACTTCCACGGTATTGCGCGCCATGGGCAAGAGCGTAGACTTCGCGCCGGCGACGTCGATACGGCTTCCCTTGGCCAGGAAGACACGCTCACTGGCCGCCAGCGTCACGGCGCCGCTAGGCGCGAGCAGTTGTGCCCCCTCTTTGAGGTGAATGCTGTTCCCAGCCGCCTCGACCCGCGACCGGGGCTGGGGCTGGGCGTCCGGCGCCAGATCGTCGCGCGCGAGCTCCGGCTGCACCTCGGTCCGGCTGTTCTCGCCGAGCGTCAATCGCCCAGTCGGAGCCGCCGCCAAGATCGGTTTGTCGGGTTCCGTTACGTCGACTACGGCTCGGTCGCGCGCCAAGAGCCGCACCGTCCCGTTCAGATTACTGGTCGTCGTGGCCCGCACCAAACCGTTTTGGTTGACCGCCAGGCCCACCAGAGTGGCGCTGCCGCGCTCCGCCACCACCTGTCCGAGGTTGTTGACCGAGCCCCCGGTCCCGACCTCGATCAATAGTCCGCGCAGATTCGGATCTTCGGGCGCCGCCAGATACACTTTGTCGCGGCTGGCCGCGAGGATGGCCTCGCCGCCGGGCGCTTCGATGCGGCCTCGATTCTCGACCTCCGGCGCGATGAGGAGTATGCGACCGCCGTCCGCCGCCTTGAGCTTCGCGCTCCTGCCTATCTTGATCGCGCCCTTCGAGCCGCTGCCCTCGAACGCGGCCCGCGGCGCCGGCTTCTCCTTGATGGCGTTGGCGATACCGATTTCATTGAAGATGTCGTCGGCGACATCGAGCGTCGAGGCCACCAGCGAATGTACGTTGACCTGCGCACCCTGGTCGAAGACGATGCCATTCTGATTGATCAAATAGACCTGACCGTTGGCGGACAGACGACCGAGGATGCGGCTCGGACCGTTTTGAAAGATCCGATTGAGCGCGGCCGACGACGCGGACGGCTGCCGGAAGCGCACCTCGTTCTTCGGGCCGATGTTGAAGCTCTCCCAATTGAGAATGGCCCGTTGGCTACGCTGGTTGATCTGCAGGCGCTGGCCCTGCACGGCACTGGTCGCCGCCCCGGAATGCAACCATTGGCGACCCTGGCAGGCGCCGCAGGGGACGGGCAACTCCCCCGCCGCCGCGAAGGCCAGAGAGGCGAGACAGGTGGCAACGGCGAACTTCAGCGTTTTGCGCATTTTGTTTTTCTAAGCCTCACATCGACACCATCCGCGGAGGGTATAAAAATCACAAAGACCAGCCCCCTCGCGGGGGCCGGTCAGTACCGCACTACATGCTAGAACGCCGCTATCCTTGGCTTTGCTATCCCTGGAGCTTTTCTATCCCTGGCAATTAGGGCGCATTGTCGGGGCCGTTATCCTCGTCGTCCTCCGTGTTCGGATAAGGATCCGGCAACTCCGGCAACTTGTCGTTGCCCGCAGGATCCCATTCGGGGGTCGGCTCTACCGGCAGACCGCTTGAGCCACCCTCGGCCGCGCCTAGTGATGTCTTGAGTGATTGCCCGCAAATGTTAGTTCCGGCGGCAGCCAAACGGGTCACCAAATTGACCGGACGATCCGTGTCAATAGGCCACTGGACGTTCAGTACGTTGTTCGGGGTTAGCGTGCCGGCTGGGGTTAGTAACCAACCGCTCTGGCCCCAGGTGTAGACGATGCCGCTGTTCGGATTGGTGCTCGGCGCGGCCGTGCCCAGGTTGATGCGGTTGAACGACGCGATGCTTGCGAGCGTACCGGTACCTGGCGCACAGATCCGATTGAACAAGCGGCGCTTGTTGTCCAGCGTGTTCACACCCCCCACCTGGTTGAAGCCGGCCGGTAGCGTGCGGCGCTTAAACTGACAAGACTGTTCGGCATAGTACAGGTAGTCCGCTGCATGCACGTTGCGGAGGGTCGGTGCCTCACCGTCGGTCTTGATGTAACGCCAGTTGCGGTTGTTCTGGACATTACGGCCTTCGGCGCTGAGGATACCGATGGCCAAGGGGTTGGCCGTGCCGTTCAGAGTGTGTAGACAGGTGTCCACGTCACCCGAACCCGAGCAGCTATATACGGCTCCGGGGGTGAACGGTGCCGCGCAGGCCGCGCTAGGCGCCCGCGGCTGGACCACATTGACACTGCCATCGGCTTGGTCCGGATCGCAGGGCCAACGCATCCAGAGCGCATTGAGGGTCGCTTGCGAACCCGAACCGGGGACCCGCCGGCAAATCTGGATCGCGCCCGTGATGTTCGCGGCCGTCGCATTCCCATTGTCGATACGCAACTGGTTCCAATTACCGATGCGGCCGGTCATGATGGAAGCGATCTCGGCCACCGTAAGAGACGGCATGCAAGCCTCATCCTCGGCCCAGGTGTGCGGCCGGACGGCGTCACCGGGTGGGAGGGGGACATTCACGTTGTATGACGCACCTGCAGGGTTACAGCGGTCGAACTCGGCGCTGCCGGCCTCGAATTGGACCGTCTGCAAACGATTGCGCAACTCCAAGGTCACCGGCGTGTTGAACACCAAGGCCGCCAAGGCGTTTTGGCCCGGCACGGTCTCGAATATGGTATCGAAGCCATTGGCCGCGCCCGGTAAAAAGGGCCGCTGTGTACCGTCCACGGAGGGGGTGTTGATGCCAATGAATTTATCCGGTTCGATGTCGGAGGTGCCCATTTCCATGTTCCTTTGGACGTCATAGGTGGCCGGACACTCGATGAGCGGCACGTTGCCGCCGCCCGGAGCCGGGATGATGGGCGCGTTCTCTAGCCCAGGCGTGTTCACGACGCAACCGGGCGGTGGCACGAGCGGCGGACCGGCCGAGCCACCCGTCGGGACGTTCAAGGTCGTGACCGGATCCACGACCTGGACGGGGCCCACACCCACCCCCGAGCCGTCGCGGTCGCGCTTGACCACCATCACTCGATGATTGCCCGCCGGGAGGCCGGGCACCACGGTGTTATTGGTGATACAGAACACCACCCAGTCATTCCCTTGGCCGTCGTTGGTATCGTTGAAAGCCCCGCCGGTGACATAGACGAGATGGGCGTCGCTGGCGCACACGGCCGATACCGCGCCCTCTTGCGCCGTGAGGCTGGACGCGGTCGCGCCGCCCCAAGCCAAAGATATATCGGCGTCCGCCGGCACATTATTGCCGACCGGGACATACGCCAGGGCAGTCGTGCTGCTCATTAACAGCGCGCTCGCCCCTAATGATTTTAAGATAACTCGCATCGTAAAGTTCTCCATAGTTAAGTTACTGACTCAGTTAAGGAAGGTCTGAACAAGTCCGCATTTTTCCCTCTCCCGCCGGGAGAGGGCGGGGTGAGGGGATTAAAATCGAAGGAGTTACCCCCCTCACCCTAACCCTCTCCCTGGGGATTAGGCTACGCGGCGGCGCGCGATAGTGGCCATGCCCAACAATGCCGAGCCCAGCAGCCATACGGCGGCGGGAACCGGTATGGGCTGAAAATTCAGCGCCACCGGGCCGCCGAGAGCCAGTTGAGTCAGGCGCCACTGCCCGAGGGTCTGCTGCTCGACGATCGACGTGTCGAAAAAATTATCCGGATCAACATGCAGGAACCAGAACTCCATGGAAGCGTTCAGATCGCCCTCGGTGAGAGGACCGATGACGCCGCCCCATTGCGGACCCCAGTTGGTCGTGCGGTGATAGAAAGGATCGAGAGCCGTCGCTTCGGCGTAATTGTCGTTCGTGACTCTGCCGCTAATGTTCCAGAGGTCCATGTAACGCCCGGCGCCCGAGTAGGCGTTGTAGGTCTGGTCCTCACCATCCGCGCCGTAAAACGACGGGACTGTGTTGCAGCACGGCACGCCGTTGCGGCCGGTGGAGAGGAAGCCTCGACGGTTCAGGTCTTGGCCATTGTTGAACGAACCGACATTCCACAATAGCTGCGACTTGTCGGCCGCCGCGTTGACGAAGGCCGTAAGCCGATCATCGGAAAAAGACAGGGCCTGCGGGTTGTTCAGAAACGCCTGGTGGGTCGTGCCGAGGTTCACAATTGCCGACACGTTGTCCTCGAGATTGACGATGGAGAAAAACATCGAAGAACCGACATCCTGGTTTCCCGTACCGGGAAAGCCGAGGGCGTTATCAACATTGAACAGCGCTGCTTGTGACTGGCCGCCCGCAAGCATACCGGCGGTCAGGGTTAATGCGTATTTAAGCTTCATCAGATCTCTCCCCTCATGGTTGTTAAAAATGTAAAAAAACTAACCGCAAGCTCCTGTGCACTTGGCCTCTCGCCGTGACATGCCAGCCATGCCGGCCACCCCGACGCGGGTTGCGTTGCTAATCTCGGTCACGGCTTGAAGCCCTCCGGCCCCGCCTCGCGACGGGTATGGCTTCGCTATCGCGCTGGCCGCCTGCGCAATCTCTAGGCGACTGGGGAGGAGGGCGATTGGAGGTCCCCTCCAGCAACTCGACGCCTCCCTCCAGCGACGTGACGTAATTATGGGGTTCGATCGATTGCCATTTCTTTATGGACAAATGAAGATTGTGTTAAACGCAATGCATTTGCATTACGTCGCGTTGTCACGTACCTGTTACGTAACTGTCATTTATTCTTTCTACTATGGCGCGACATTACGCCAACCCAACTCCCCGCAAAGCACCCACATGATTTCATCGGATCCGATGCCGCTCATCGAGGACAATGCCAAACGCAACGTCTCCTTGCGGGTGGACACCACCGACTATGGGAAGATCAAGAGCATCGCGCGGCGTTTTCGCGTTCGGGAATCGGAGGTGTTCCGATTCATGATCAAGCTCGGCCTAGCAACGCTCGCCCCACTCTTCGACCACCGCGCACGCGGCAAGGACGTGATGCCGGTGTTCGTCGAGCACGGGAGCGAGATCACGAAATACTTCAACCTGGATGCGGTGAGCCTCGAGCGGGTCATCAATGGGGATCTGGACGAACCCGATGGGCGCGTGGACGGGGAAGACGTTGGGCTCTTGGCGATGGCAACGATGCCGGAACGTTATCTCTGCGCGAAGCTACGCGAGCTGATAGCGGAGCCGGTGGCCTCGGCCAAGGCCGCCGAGACCCTCAAGAACTATCTCACCGGCAAGTACCTCGGGGAAGGCGGCCCCTAGCATGCGCGGTGGTAAAAGGAAGAACTAGCGATGTCAATGAGCCATTCACGCTGGCGAACGCGGGCATTGCCGTGGGTCGCGACGTTCCTGGCCGGCGCGGCGCTCGCGGCGACCCTCCATCACCATCTGCGCCCGGCTGTGGGGAAGCCGAGCGAACCGCCCTTGGCGAAGGTAGAGCGTTGGTCCGGTGACGCCGCGGGGGAAGCGCGCGACTCTAGCGAGATCGCCAGCTGGCACCTTTTCGGGACGCGCCAAACCGCCGATGCACCGGTCCAGGCAGATCTTCCCGAGAGCGCAGCGGATCTACATTTAAAAGGGATTCTCTTTTCGAGCGATCCCGAGACGAGCTACGCCATCATCGCGGCGTCCGGCACCGAGCGGAGCTACCGGATTGGACAACGCTTGCCCGGCAACGCGCGCTTGCATGCGGTCGCCGAGCGCAAGGTGGTCATCGAACGCGGCTCGGGACTTGAATCCTTGTCCTTCCCGGAGCCCGGTGTGGGTAATGCAATGCCAACCGGCCCCGCGGTCAGCAACCCCCAGAGCGGGTCGGGTATCCAGACGGTCGGCAATGAGCGGCTGGATGTCGATCCATGAGAGCTTGTGAAAAAATCTGCTGCGCTCGGGATCTCGCGTTCCGGCGGTGCTCGGAATCCTCATGTATTTCAATATACACTCCGGTTGCTCGCCTCGTCCTTGAGGCTCGCCCCTTCGGGGCATATGCGCCGTTTCGTTCCTGACGAAACGGTCCTGTGCTCCGGCGGAACGCGAGATCCCATCGCTCGCGACGATTTCTTCACAAGCTCTGAGGGTTCCGTGGGACGCGGTGCTTGGAAAACGCTCGGGGCATTGTGTACGTGGATCGCGGTGGCGAGCGCCCTCGGCGCCACCGCGCAGGAACCGTACACGCTGAATTTCAAAGACGCGGACATCCGCGCCTTCATCGAGACGGTCTCGCGCATCACCGGTAAAAACTTCGTGGTCGATCCGCGCGTGGCCGGCAACGTCACGGTGATCTCCGCGCGAGCGACGAATCCCAAGACGCTCTATGCCGTCTTCCTGTCCGTGCTCAAGGTCCACGGGTTCACCGCCGTGCCGAGCGGGGAGGTGATCAAAATCCTTCCCGAGCCGATGGCTAAATCTTCGGGCGGGCCCACCGTCTCGCGAAAATCCAAGGGAGGCGGCGACGAAATCGTGACGCTTATCATCGACCTGCACAACGTATCGGCGGCGGAGGTGGTGCCCGTGCTGCGCCCGCTTATGGCCGCAGAAGCCCACCTCGCGGCCCATTTGGACAGCAATGTCCTCATCGCTTCCGACAGCGCGGCGAACATCGAGCGGCTGGCGGAGATCATCGAGCGCATCGACCAGACCGGCGAGCGAGAGATCGAGGCCATTCGGCTCCGCCATGCCGACGCCGAAGAACTGGTGCAGGTGCTGAACAGTCTGCGCCAGTCCGGAGCGAGCGTCGAAGGCGGAGTGGGACGCAAGCCTCCCGTCATCAGCGCCGATAAGCGCACCAATACCGTGCTCATCGGCGGGGACCGGGGTGCCCGGCTCGACCTGCGCACGCTCATCTATCACCTCGATACGCCCATCGAGCGTGAGGGCGACATCGAGGTGATCTACTTGCGCTATGCGGTGGCGAACGATCTCGTACCGATCCTGCAAGGGATCGGCGGCAAGGCCGATGCGGAAGGGTCGGCTGCGTCCACTGCGGGCGAGCCGCCGCCGACCCCGGGGCTCGGGTTAACCGGGGACGTCGAGATCCAGGCCGATGAAAACACCAACGCCCTTGTCATTCAAGCCGATCCCGGGCGCATGCAAGCCCTGCGCTCCGTGATCGAACGGCTAGACATTCGGCGCGCCCAGGTGCAAGTCGAAGGGATCATCGCCGAAGTCTCGAATACCAAGGCCGCCGAGCTCGGCGTGCAATGGCGAACGGCGGTGCCCAGCAGCGGTGTTTTCGGCGGCACCACGTTCCCAGGTGCCGAAAGCGACCTCATCGATGAATTTGATCCCGGCGCGCTGGCCCTCGGACTTAGCCTCGCCTACTTCCGCGGCGGCGATATACGCGCTTTACTGCGCGCCCTCAGCACGGACAATGCGACCAACGTATTGTCTACTCCAACATTAGTCACCATGGACAACGAGGAAGCCGAAATCGTCGTTGGCCAAAACGTGCCCTTTGTCACCGGTAGCTTTACCACTCCGGCGACGACGCCCGATAATCCGTTCCAGACCATCCAACGGGAAGACGTCGGCGTGGTCCTCAAGGTCAAACCGCAAATTAACGAGGGTGATGCCATCAAGCTCGAGATCGAGCAAGAGGTTTCAAGCGTCGATCGATCGAGCACTATCGGGGCTGATCTCATAACCAACAAGCGATCCGTCAAGACCAATGTTCTCGTGGACGATGGAAAAATCATCGTGCTGGGTGGACTGATCCAGGATGACCTCAGAGACAGTGAGCAAAAGATACCTTTTCTAGGCGATATCCCGGTACTGGGACAATTGTTTCGCAATACCCGTAGTGATGCGATTAAGACCAATCTCATGGTGTTTTTGCGGCCCCGGATCATTCGCGACGCGCACACAGCGGCCGGTTTTACCGCAGACAAATACAACTATATACGAGATCAGCAGATCGATCTTGGCGAACACACCAGAAGCGTGCTGCCCGAGGCGCCCCGCCCACGGCTGCCCGAGTTCGATACCAAACTTGAACGCCCCCCGAACGTGTTGCCGCGGGCTCGCTCCACAACCGGGAAGCGAGCCGCCCCGAAGCGGTAGGTACCAGAAGGCTTCGGGCGGCAGCGGCGCGGGAAGTTTCCAGTCAATGACAGAGCTTGCACCCACCACGCCACCCCTGCTTGAGGAGACGCCTCGGTTACCGTTCGCTTTTGCGCGCCGTCACGGTGTCATACTGGGTACGCCTGAAGGTCGCACGGCTACCGTTTTGTGCCGGGCGAAGATCGCGCCCCAGGTCTTGGTCGAGCTGCGGCGCTTTGTGCAGCGCCCGATTCTCATCCGTCCGGTATCGGAACAAGACTTCGAGGCGGCCTTGCAGCGACGCTACGAACAAACCGAGAACGCGACTCAAGCGATAGTCGACGATATGGGAAGCGGGGCCGACTTGTCGGAGGTCGCGCAGGCGCTTTCGGAACCCACCGATCTGCTCGAGCATGGGGACGATGCGCCGATTATCCGCTTGATCAATGCCCTCTTGAGCCAAGCCATTCGCGAGAATGCTTCCGATATTCATATCGAACCCTTCGAGGGACGACTCGCGGTGCGATTCAGGGTCGACGGGGTGCTGCGACACGTATTGTCGCCTCCACGCGCCGTCGCATCGCTGGTGGTTTCACGCATCAAGGTCATGGCCAAGCTCGACATCGCTGAGAAGCGCCTGCCGCAAGACGGGCGGATATCGATCCGAATCGCTAATCGGCCGGTCGATGTGCGCGTCTCCACCCTGTCATGCGGGCAGGGTGAACGAGTCGTATTACGGCTACTAGATAAACAGGCAGGCCGCTTGGACCTTGAGCAGCTTGGCATGAATGCATGCATGTGCGCGACGATCGACAAGCTCATCCATTACCCGCATGGGATATTTCTCGTTACCGGCCCCACCGGCTCAGGCAAGACTACGACCTTGTATGCGGCGTTGACCCGCCTCAACGACGCCAGCCGCAATGTTATGACCATCGAGGATCCGATTGAGTATTACCTCGACGGTGTCGCGCAGTCCCAAGTTAATCCCAAGGTCGAGCTTAGCTTTGCCCGCGGACTGCGCGCGATACTTCGCCAAGATCCGGACGTGGTAATGGTCGGCGAAATCCGCGATCTGGAGACTGCCCAAATCGCCGTGCAAGCGAGCCTCACCGGCCATTTGGTGCTCTCGACCCTGCACACCAACAGCGCGGTTGGCGCCGTCACGCGTTTGCGGGACATGGGTACCGAGGCTTACCTTTTGGCTTCTAGTCTCATTGGCGTCCTCGCGCAACGTTTGGTGCGGGTTCTGTGCTCGCGGTGTAAAACGCCGCACGCTGCTTCCGCCGTGGAACGCGCGCGGCTAGCGATAGCCACGGAAGATCCCATCACCTTATACAGTGCTCGCGGTTGCCCGCACTGCCGCCTGACAGGGTATCGCGGCCGCACCGGGATCTACGAGATCATCGCCCTCGATGACGGGCTACGCGCCATGATCCACGAAGGCGCGCCCCAGCATGATCTCGATCGGTACGCGCGCCGATCATCAGCCAGCATCCATGAAAGCGGCCGGGATAAAGTGCTGGCCGGAGTGACGACGCCCGAGGAGGCGTTGCGTGTTACGCAAGATATTTAGGGAAGGTCTGAACAGGTCCGCATTTCTCCAGGGGACTTAATCCGAGTTTCCTTACGTCATGAGCACCTTTGAGTATCTAAGCTTGGACGCAAGCGGCCGCCGGAAAAAGGGCCTGCTCGAGGGCGACTCGAGCCGCCACGTTCGCCAGCAGCTTCGTGAACGCGGTCTCACGCTCCTCCAAGTGGAGGAAGTCGTCACGCGCCGACCGCGGCTGCAGCTAGCGCGTCTCTGGCAGCCGCGGATGCGCCCGCAACAGCTAGGTCTGATCACCCGGCTTCTGGCGACGTTACTGCGCTCCGGCTTGCCGCTCGACGACGCCCTCAAAGCCTTGTCCGAGCAGCACGAGGATCGAGCGGTCAAGCGCGTGCTGTTCGGTGTGCGAAACCGCGTAATCGAAGGCCACCCCTTGGCTGCGGGAATGCGTCTGTTCCCGCATATCTTTCCCGAGGTATACAGCGCCACGATAGCCGCGGGCGAGCACACGCGCCATCTACCTCTCGTTTTGGAACGCCTCGCTGACTATATCGATCAACGCAATCAGCTACGGCAGAAGCTGCACCTCGCGCTACTCTATCCCGCTATTCTCACTGTCACGGCTATTTTGATCGTGGCCGGGCTCCTCACCTATGTCGTCCCGGAAATCGTTAAGGTCTTCGCCCACGTGAACCGTGAGCTACCTGGGATCACACGCGCCCTGATAAGTTTGAGTGACGCCTCCCGCAACCATGGAATACTTGCTTTGACTGCTCTTGTTACCGGCTTACTTGCCGTCCGCGCACTATTACGCAAACCGGTTTGGCGGCTGCGCTATCACGCTTGGCTCCTGCGGCTACCCGTGCTGGGCCGCGTGATCCGCGAAAGCCATGCAGCCCATTTAACCCGCACGCTTGGGATCCTGCTCACGAGCGGGGTGTCAATGATTGAGGCCCTCAACATAGCCGCGCAAGGACTCGGCAATCTCGCCATACGCGAGGCTGCCGAGGATGCGGTTGCGAAAGTTCGGGAAGGCGAATCCTTGCACCGCGCGCTGCAGAGTACAAAGCGTCTGCCATCACTGACGATCCATCTGATCGCGAATGGCGAGGCCAGCGGTCAACTCGAAACCATGCTGAATACGGCGGCACAGGCTCACGAGCAGGATCTGCATGCCTTGCTCGCGACGCTACTGGCATTGCTCGAACCGTTCATCATCTTAATCATGGGTGCGATGGTTCTCATCATCGTCATCGCCATATTGCTTCCGATCTTCGAGCTCAATCAATTGATTTAAGGAAGCTCTGCAAAAGTTACTGCGCAGCCCATCTGCTTTGTCGCGTGCTCGCGCGTCGCTCGCCTATCTACGACTCGCTCCGCGGCTTCGCGCATCTGGGCTTGCTCGCGACACTTTAGCAGAGCTTCCTTAATAGGCCGACGGCGTATCGACCCACGGTGGTGCCGGCCGCGCGGTCTGCGCTCCAGTCGGGCCTGGGCGGGCCAGAGTCAAGGAAATCTGCACCAGGCCGGGCACATCCTCTCGACTCACGGTGATGGCCGTGGCGGTAATGCCGAAGTCTTTCGTCAAACGAGTGAGCCACAGCACTACCTCATCGAAAGGCGCTCGCTCCAGCCATACGCGCACGAATCCTTCCTCGGGCGTTAGACGCTGGATGGCTTGCTTGAGTCCCTGCGCCTCGGCGGTGCGATCAATGACCGACAGGAAGGACTCCTCGCTCGCCGACAATGGGTGGTTTGTCTCTACTTTCCGCAGCGCTTGAGCCTCCAGCGCGACCTTTCGCAACCACTCATTTAAGTCGCGCTGCGACGCGACCTCTACCCGTAAACGGCCAACCGCCTGCTCTAAGGGATCTACGACCAGAAGATATGCGATCAGTATTGCTATTATGGCACCACCCCACCAGAGGGCACGGCGTTCGCGTATGTCCAGACCAAGATACCAGCGACTAAACATATGCGTGCTTTAAGGTTGCCGAATTCGCAGGCGCAGACGACCTCGCACACCGTCCTGCCGGGAATCGACCGAGAGTACTTCGACCATCGTTCCCGTCTCCTTCAAACGCCGCTGGTATTGTTCGAGCTGGCTCAGTTCGCGGGCTCCTAGATCGACATCCAGATATCCATCCCGGTAGCTAAGCCCCTCCATCCGCAAGGGGATGCCTGAGGCGATGGGTTCTCCTCCGCCATGAAGATGATCCAAAAAACCCGTGCCTAAACCGGCATTCCGCGTTCGCAGCGCCGCCAAGGCTTGGCTCGCTTGTGCCCGGAGATCGACTAAGCGTTCGACTTTCGGGAAGGTACTGCGAAATATTGCCTCATTCGCTACGCTGAGTTTTTTACGCTCTTCGCTCAATTGGTAGTGGTCTCGTGCGGTGAACCCCGCGTGTACGGCCATCGTGATAAAGAGCAAGGCCGAGGCCGAGCGCCGCTGCCGGCCCGTCACGGAGATTTTGTGGACAAGGCGATAAGGACCGTGGCGCAAATTGACGAGCGCCGGCGCGGACCCGATCCCCATCATGAGCGGTAACAGACCGTCATAGGGTACTTGCAACACCGGCGCGAAACCCGCCTCAGTCAGGGCCTCCATGATTTCATCTAGGTCTTCTCCTTCCCGTGACCATATCTTTACGGCAATTGGGTCCGCTTGCGGTCGATCCGCAACACGACACCAATCCAGGAAGCTCGGCGTCTCGAGCGTACCACCGTCCCAAACCCCGCGGCGATTGAGTACGCGACCTTCCTCACACACGATACACCAAGAGTCGGACATGTAAGGGACCGTTAAGAAGTCGGGCACGATAGCTTCCGCCCGAATGCCAGCCTCATCTAAGCGCGCGATCCAGGCGCTCATGCGAGCCTTAGCGACGACTATTACGGGAACGATATCATCCTCCGACTTTTGGCCGTTTGTGAAATGAAGATTCTCCACGTCGTCGGCGAGCTGGTCTTCGAGCGCGTAGGGGATCGCTTGGATTAAGTCCCGTGCCTTGCGCACTTGCAGATGAACACGGGTTGCTAATACTTCCATCCCCGGCACGATGAGCGTTACGCGGCGATCACGGCAATTGCCGGCGGCGTCTTCCAGTCGTCCCGATTGTACGGCGTTCGGAACGCCCGCGGCTTGTACTAACCATTCGATGCGATCTAAGTCCGCATCCCGCGCATGCAATATAACTTGCTCACTCATCCGGCCAACCCTGGGTACGCTTCAACACGTCCACTCTTTTATCCGTGACTCGATGCAGCAGCGAGCTTATATATACCTCTGCGGAAGCCACACGCGCCTGGCCGTAGGCGTGTACGTAGACACTGGAGACATCGAGGCCTTGGGGAGAGACGGGATGACCCGCGAAAGCTTCGTGGGCCATGAAATCGGTGATCTTTTTAAACGGTTCGCGCTCCCGTGTTGCGATCAAATCGTCGATATCACCCGCCACGGTTTCTTCAGCCAAACTCATCAGGATCTCGCGCGCTGCCGTGTTGACGTTGATGGGTGCAGCGGCCGGCAATACACTCACGAACGCACGCAAACGATGATAGACATCGGGAGTTACCCCGCGCACTAATAGTAGCTCGCTAGCACTGACTATCCGGCGATTAGCAGCCCGGTAGGGCGGCGTCTGCCGCTGATAGTATTCGTCCTCCGCTCCGGCGGGCTGGCGAGGCTCACGGTCGGCATCCAGCCAATCCGCGATCGCGTCGGCGAGCGCGGCATCAAGATTGAGCACGCCCAAGAGACGCCGGAAGCGCTTCAGATCCTCCGCGGCGGTGGTCTCATCGATCCCCCGATCTTGGGCTTCACCTGTGCCAGCCGTCCGCGAGGGGCCCCCATCCGGCACCAGCGCATTGATATCCATACGAGCTTGGGCATCCACTATACTACCGGCAACACTGCCACCCGGGACCGGAGTACTAGGAAGCGTCTTGATAACGCGGCTTGTGCGCTCCCCGAGCAGTCTCGCATCGTGGACCAGGACACCGGCAGCCCAGTATTCGACGCCCACTGCGTACAAATAGGCTTGATCCGAATGTAACAGCGCCGCCGTGCGATGGATATCCATCTGTTGACGCGTCACCATGGCAGTCGTGGTTGCCGCAACCAAGGCTAACACTACCATCGCGCTGAGCAGGGCGACGCCGCCGGAACCCGCCGGACCGCACGCTGCCATCGGGCATTTCATCCCGTCACCATGGGAATGACACGCCGGATCCTACCGAGATCCACTAGCGTAATCGTTACCGCTACGGCCCGCGGAAACGGCGATGACGCCTGCGGCGGCGGCCAAGATGCGGTCCACGTGTCACGATAGAACTCGACATCGAATTCTTGCACCTTACTTAGCAGACGCATTCGCGTAAACCGTGAGGCCTGCGTGCGATCCAAGGCACGCCAAATACGCCGCTCGACCACCCCGCCTGATAAGCGGTATTCAACCCGCCGCAAGGTCATTCCGGTACCCAATAGATTTGCGGTAACACCATCCGTGGTCAGATCGATTAAGGCGCTGGCTCCCCGTCCGCCGCGTAGCGCCGGTAGCGTGTCACCCAACTCGTCTCGGACTGGACGGTTCACCGCCGAGCGCAAGTCGCGCTCGAAGATGCGCAGGGCGGCCTGCAGCTCGGTCAGCCGAGCCGCACGAGTATCGCTTTGTTCGCGTGCTCTGAGCACCGCTTGTAATCCTTGGTATGACATTGTCGCCGTGATCGCAAATACAGCTAGCGCGACGAGGACTTCTAAGAGGGTAAACCCTTCGTTCCGCCGCTCAGGCAGGGACGGCAATCGTCGTTTAACGTACCGGTGCATAGGCGACCACGGTAGCAAGGGGGCCGCCCTTTTCGCGCTCACGGCGTACCTCAACATCGATACGCCAGACGGCGCGATCGGCGCTCGGCTTAACTTCCGCTACCCAGCGCCATTCCCTTCCCGCCATCGGTTCCATACCCTGGCGGCGTTCGCGTGCGAGAGACGCAGGCTTCATGCTTAACTCCGCTACACGATTCATGGCGACCCAATGGGAGAACACCTTCTCTTCGAGCGCCGCGGCGTTCGTTACGTTGTCAGTTGCAAGCTTAAGTGCACCGCTTAGCGCAATGGCGATAACCGCAAGCGCCACCAGCACTTCGATCAGCGTGAAACCTCGCGCGTTCAGGTTCCCGGTCATGGATTCTCGTTGTGCAGCCCCTTTAATTCGATCGTTCCGTTTTCCGATCCGGTGAGCTGCCACTCGCTTCGAGAACGTGCATCTTTGACCGTTATCGTGAACGGTGTGGTCTCCCCGGTTGGAAACAACCAGATTCTGGGCTGTATTGCGCTGTCGCCGAGCCGGCGCGCAACCGCCAGTTGTTCTATGGTTAGCTCGATGTCCAATCGGGCGGGGAATTTCCTAGGCGCATAAATGCCGAGGCCTAACCGTGGTCGGCCGCCGCGCTGTTCCAGCCAATGTAAGGAATAACCCTGTCGCGTGATCATGACTCCAACCATTCGGCCTGCCAGCACGGCTTCTTCGAGCCCCAGCTTTAGGACGGACTCAAGCGTGCGTGCTTCTTCCTCGGCGACCGTGCTTGCGGGGTGGATAGACAATATCGTAAGGCCCGCGATCAAGCCTGTGATGACAAGTACCACCAGCACCTCGATTACGGTGAATCCCGCGCCGCCCAAGCGCGGTGCGTACGCCAGGCCACCGTTCTGGCAGTAGACTAGTTTAAGCTCCAATTACCGATATCAGCGTTAAACTCCTCACCGCCGGGCACACCATCAGCGCCAAACGAATAGAGATCGAATTCGCCATGTACCCCGGGTTGGAGATATTGATAAGGACGCCCCCAGGGATCCTCCGGCGCGCGGGCGAGATATCCCCCCTCTTTCCACCGGGCACCCTGGGGAAGCTCAGCCGGCCGTTGCACCAAGGCTTCGAGTCCCTGATCGGTCGTGGGATACGAAAAGTTATCCAATCGATACAGGCCGAGGGCGGATGCCAACGCCTGGATATCCGCCGTGGCTCGCATGATGCGTGCTTCGTCAGGACGGCTCATGACTTTGGGCACCACGATCGCTGCCAAAATGGCGAGGATCACCACGACCACCATGACCTCTATTAAGGTGAAGCCTCGCATACGCTTGAATCCGATTGTCCTCATAGCGCCCAGTTTATTAACTTTATGTGTCTAGCTTATTACAGCTTGAGCGCCGACGCGCTGCGCGAGCCTTCGGGCTTTACTGCCGGGCTTTGGCCCCCTGACGGCCACCGCGATGGTCGCCGCCGTGGGCGATGCCCGGCAGATTGCCGAACCAAAGCTGCCCATTCCAGAATAGGTAACTAGTATATAGACACATTAATTACGACACATAGTGCCGTCCTAGCTTGTTGTCGGCATCTTGGCGGGTAAATGTCCAATTGATGCCGCGACGCTCGGCATTGCGGCGGTGTTGCCAAGCGGCCACT
>JBOIDL010000030.1:0-25079 GCA_050740435.1 Gammaproteobacteria bacterium | reverse complement strand
TGACGAGGAGCTCGCCGACGTGGCAATCGAGCGCGACGAGTTCCATGGCGAGTGGAACTACCGCATCAAGCCACATCGCGTTCGGCGCAAGCCTTAATTGTTCAAGTGATTGTTGCTAGGTTCCTTAGCGCTGCGCCGAAACCACATCAAAAGAGCTATTGAGACTGGCCGCATGAAATGGCCACACCGCAGTCAACCGCGTTACCTGATCACCCAATTTGCACAACTTGACCAACACAGCTAACACGGTCCGCCTAAACCGACTATCCTTGGGGCCACCGTACGACCCGAACCTCCACGCCAACAGAGAGCTTCTTCCAAACGTGATCGGTGGTGTAGACGGGCGTGCCGCGTGTTACCCCCAGACTTAGGCAGGCGCGGTCGCCAAGAGACAGTCCATATCGTCGCGTCTCCCGCCACAAGCGCCCGGCCACTTCAGCCTCCTCTGGCGTAAAGCGGCTGACCGTGAGGCCCAACGCGGAAAACTCCGCACGCATGCCGTCGACTTCAATGCCGCCGGCGATTGATTTCTGTATAACCTCCGCCCAATTCACAGTTGAGATCAGGGCGTCTGCGAGTTCGGTCTCCACCAACTCACTCCCTGGCTCGTTCTGGAGGTAGGCTAGTACAGCCGAAGCGTCCAGCACCACTGTCACCGCTCGGATTCCCGTTTCGCTTCATCGCGGCGCTCGGCGAGTAATTCCTCCGCGAGGCTCTTGCCTTTCGGCAGGCGGGCAAACCGAGCCTTCAGGCGGCGCTTGATCGTTTCCGGTTTCTCCAAAATGAGCCGCCCTTCTCCGAGGTGAGCGACGAGGGTATCGCCGGGCTCGAACCCCAACGTTCGGCGTAGCGCGGCCGGGATGACGAGACGGCCCTGGGGTCCCAAGTGGATTTCGGCATTGACCTGTGGTCGTGCCATGGCCGGCTCATTATCGCCCAAGATAACATTTCGTGCTAACTTAGATGCTGTCGTGCAGTACACCTAGCCTTGCGAGAGCGCATCGAGTTTCCTATGCGTCAAACCGCTTTCGCGAGCGGCAGCAGTGCCAAAGCTCAGTGGGCTTCCAGCGTGGACTGAGGAGCCGCCTCACAACGCTGCGTCACGCTGTGACCGGATAGAGGTTCCCGCCTCTTTAACTGTCACGCTGTACAAAGCCGAACCGAAGGGAGGGTCAGACGTGCCAAGTGGCGCGGAGGAATCGAGCCTTGCCGATGCCGTGGCGGCACACCTCGCACGAACCGATGGTCCCGTGCCTCTTCTGACGCTCGGGATGCGCCTTCGCAAAGCCGGGGTGCCGGTGAAGAACGATGCGCTCGGCCCGCTTCTCAGGCAACTCGCGGGCGAGGGGCGGGCGTTCGAGCATCCGGTCGTGAGCCCTCGATACTGGTGTCGAACCGCGGAGGAGTACGTCGAGCGCGCCCTCGCGCAAGCCCTGGCGGGCGGCGGCGAGTGGACCGAAGGAAAGCTCCGTCAAAGGTTCCCGAAGGCCTACCACGACCTGGTGGACGAGGCCATCGGGCGGCTCCTCTCGGCAGGGCGACTTTTCGAAGGGCCTGCGAAGGGAAAGACTCGCAAGCTCAACAGTCGGCCGCCGGTACCCAGCGAGGCGCTGGGGACAGTCCAGATCAGGAGTCTGCGAACGATGCTGGAGCGGATCAACGCCCTTCGCCGCCCGCCGCTGCGATTCGAGGAGCTGGTGGCCTTCTTGGACGGTCGCCTGTCGGGCTCCGACCGTCCCGTGCACTCTGGCCGCATCACCGAAGAACTGCTTCTCAGGTTCTATGCGGAGGACTTGCCGCGGCGCGAGGGCCTGAAGTCGATGCCCATTCCCTGGACGTGGCGGCGTTACGTCGATTACTGCAAGCCGGCCGCCGCCGTCCCCGACCGCGAAGGGTTTCATCGACTTCTCAACGAACTATCTTCGACGGGTCGGGTAGCGCTCGCCGTGCACGATGCACCATCTCGGCTCTCGCAGGAGGACTTTGAGGCAGCCGAGCGGACGCCCGAGGGGCGAGTCGTGTACTACTGGACACCGCTCGGAGGACCTCGATGAACGAAGAGTTCGTCTACCTCAACCCCTTCCTGACTAATGCCGTCCACGAGTCGGAGATTTGGGCGGAAGAGGCGACCGGATTCGCCGATGTTGAGAGCATACATGCGGAAGTGTCCGAGGTGCTGCGGCGGGACTTGCGTACAGTGGCGACCCACCCGCAGCACCCAACGCGCGTGCGTTTTCTGGTGGGACACAGCGGGGCGGGAAAGTCCCATCTCTTCTCGCGGTTGCGGCGGCAGATCGGTGGCGAGGCTATCTTCGCCTTCGCGAGCAACCCTCCCACGCGGCCGGCCGCGCTGTTTCGCTGGACGCTCGACAAGATCGTGTACGGTTTGCGCCGCCCACGGGTCGTCGCGAGCGCGCCGAAGCCCTACTCCCAGCTCGAGGCGCTCCTCTATCGGCTGCTTCTGACCCATGACCCGGTGTTCGTAGAAGCCGATCCCGAAGGGCTCCATGAGGTTTGGAGTGACGTCTCGGAGGGGGAGCGCGAAGAGTACCTCCGCACAGTCGAACAGCGCCTGGTCGCTCGCGGCTACCAGGCCCCTTTGCTCCGCGGCATGTTGGGCGTCTTCCGTCCGGAGACGCGAGAGGTCGCATTCCGCTGGCTCTCGGGTTCGACGAACCTGATGGTCGAGGAGCTCCAAGCCATCGGCCAGGCGCAGCCCATCGAAGACGCGGAGGTGGATGCGCTGCTCTGCCTCATGGGAGACCTCTCGCACGCGGCCGCTACGCCGATCGTGCTTGTCCTGGACCAGCTCGACCTGATGGTGGAACCGGCGCACATCGACGAGTTGCAGCGCCTCCTCTTGACACTGATCGACCAAAGCCAGAACTGGTATGTCGTGATCGGGCTCATCCAGGACAAATTCGAGCTCTGGAGCACGCGCCTGAACCAGGCCCTGCGAACTCGATTCCAGGGGATGGGGGGAGGCCGGCTTCCCGTGACGGAATTGCCCCAGATCGCGGATGCAGCGCAGAAAACCGCCTTGCTGCGGCAAAGGCTCAGCTCGGCGCCGCTCATAACCCTGCGCGCCGAAGAAGGCATCGCATCCGAGGTCTATCCGCTGGGAGACGGCGATATCGACTCCCTGGTCTCTGGAGCCACCGACTTACCACGTGCGCTGCTGGCTCGCGCGTGCGCCGTCTATCAGAAGCGTACCGAGGCCGGAGCACGCCCGGTCGAGTCACTCGGAGCGCGCATGCACTCCGAGTTCGAGGAGCGTCGCGCGCGGATCGACCCCGAGACGATGAGTGTAGACAAGGCCTCCATCGCCGACCGGCTCAGGGAGGCCATCGAGCTGGCGGCTTTGGCTAATGGGCTCGGACCCGTGGATGCTCGCGTCGGACCACTCGAGCAAGAGGGGCCCTCCCAGGGCACGGACGCGATCGTCACGGTGGGCGGGCGCCCGCTCAGGATCCTGGCGCATCACGTGCCTCAAGGCCCAGCCTTCCCGCGCTTTCTCAGCCGTGTCCTCGGGCTGCCGTGGGGCACGGTCCTGGTGCGCGACGGCGCGGTCCCGATCTCGGGACAAGTCACGACGCAGCGCCTCGAGGAGTTCCGGAAGGACAAGCAGTTTCTCCATCTCCCTCGACCGGCTATCGCGGACCTCTTCGCGCTGGGGGAGGTGCTGGCGGAGCTTCGCGAAGGCAATTTCGGCACGCTCCCGACAGACCCGGTGCCGACGCCCGACAACGTCAAGGCCGCGCTCTCGCAGCAGGGCTGGTTCCAGCAGCATGCGTTCACTCGAGCCGTCCTGGCCTCGCTTTCCCCCGAAGCCAATCCGAGTCGGAGCCGCCCCCCGACTCCCCGCCACCGCCCAAGGACCTTTCAACCGTTATCGAGAACCTCCTTCGGTCCTCGCGATGGTTGGTGTTGGAGCGCCTGCGCTTGCAACTGGAGCGCCGGCATCGAATCGATATCGCCGCCGCCGACCTCCGCGCAGCACTCCTCCTACCGCCTCTCAACGGGCTCGTACTTCGTTACCCGGAACAAGTCCTGGTGCCAAGCGACGTGCAAATCCTGGTCTGGAACGAGGACGTCGATGCTTAAGCCGGCGCTGCTGAGCATCGAGATTGGGCCGGAGCTCCGCCGGCGGATCGAACCCGCCGTCTTCCGGCCGCTTTTCGAGGAGGCGAGTCGTGCCGGTACCCGCTCGCTTTCGATCACGCAGGCCAAGGAGCTTTTGGCGATCGCCGTTCCTCAGTATCGGGAGATGGTTTCCGGCGCAGCCCCGGCCTTGGCGGGCATCGGCCCCGTCCCCCTCCGTAACGTCGGGACCCTCCTTCATCAGGCGCTCCAAGAGGCGGCACGGTTCTTCCGCCGCGAGGGCGCGTACCTTCCGCGCCGTCCAAAAACTGGGCACCTCCGAGGAACGGGCTGCGCGCCTGTGGCTCGCACTCTTTTCGCGACGACTTCTTCCCTGGCTGCAGGCCTCTGGGAAGCTGGGCGAGCCCGAAACGCTCGAATCCCTCGACGTGGTCGTCGAAAGCGTCAAGCTGTGGGTGCGGGACCTGGCCCTGCAGTTGGGACCAAGGGCTGAGGGTGAGATAGCTCCTGCGGCCTTCTTTCTGGATACCGAAGGCGACCTTAAGGCGACGCTCGCGTGGGAAGGGCAGCGGCTCGAGTTCCGCGGCCGGCCCGACGCGCTCGTGGTCAACCGCGCCTCCGGCCGTCCCGAGGTCATCGAGTACAAGCTCGGTAAGCACGGACAAGTAGAACTGCAAGTGGCGCAGACGCTCCTGTACTTAGCTCTAGTGAACGCGGTGAAGGGTCCGGGTCTTGAGACCGCCCGCTTGCAGCTCTTTCGACTGGAAGCGGAGACGCCGCCAGATGCGCCCGTCGAGATCGCGGAGGAAGCGGAGAAACAGGCAACCACGGTCCGCACAGCCCAAGCGCCGACCTCCGGGTTCCCGCTCCAGGTCGAGGCGGCGTTCGCCGGATACATCGGCAACCTCGCAGCCGTCCGACGGCTCAAGATCGAATGTACGCTCGCTCTCCGGTCAACGCCGCCAAGCATGCCGGTAAACGTGATGCTGTGCGGTCCGGGCGGCCTCGGCAAGACGGAGCTCGCGCGCCGAGTGGCACGGGCGCTCGGCGTCCCGCTGGTCGATGTCCCGGCGAGCCGGATCAAAGACGTGGACGGTCTGCTCGAGCTCGTCGACGGCGCCCTCGCAGCGGCCGGCCAATCTGCTGAAGAAGCGGGGACCGACTCGGGGCTGCCACGTCGCACTTACCCCCCGGTCGTGATCTTTCTTGACGAGATCCACCTCATGGGCAGGCGCGCTGACCTCTTTCTCAACGTGTTCGAGCCCAAGGAACGCCGCGCCGTCGGGAGCAAGGCCGTCGGGGACTTCAGGCATGCGACCTTCCTGGGCGCGACCACAGACAAGGGCCTGCTTCCCGCGCCCTTTCTCACGCGCTTTCGCATGGTCGATCTCGTGCCATACAGCGCCGAAGAGGTGGCCGAGATCCTGCGCCCCGTGTTCGAGGGCCATCCCGTCGAGACGGACTTCCTCGTGCGGCTCGCCCACATGAGCCGCTTCAATCCCAGGGAAGCCCTCGTGCGTGCTCAAGAGCTGCTCACCCATCACCGCTTTGACGCCTCGATGTATCCCCTCGACCTCGAGGGCCTGCGGCGGATGGCGAGTGAGACCTGGCAGGTCGACGAGCACGGACTGCGGCCGGTGGATCTCCGGTATCTCCGTGCCCTCCAAGGTGAGCGTCGCGGCTTGGAGGCGCTGACCCAGCTCCTCCCCGTGGGCCGGGACGAGATCAAGACCGTAATCGAGCCCTACCTCCTGCAGGTCGAGCTGATCCGGCTGAGCGGCGCTGGCCGCGAGTTGAGCGAACGAGGCCGGCGACTTGTCATGACTCCAGCTTAGCGGTCGAAACGCCAGTCCGCGTACACGGCGGAAGCCTCTTGCGGGCGTTCCGTCGCACACGCAGCCATTTGTGCGATATCGGCAGGCTCATCCTCCTCTTCTTCTCGTTCGCTATACCCTCCTGGATCAGCCCAGATTTGACCGCCTTCCCAACCCCTATTTCTCGAAACTCCCGCGTGAAGTTCATGTTGTCACCTCTCACTCCCCTCATACGCAGGCATGAATAGAGAGGCGAGTAGTTTCTCTCCCTGCGGCTATCAGGTACGCTAGCGGGTGCAGCAGGATTGGTATTACGTTGGGTACCGCGGGACTCGCGGACACGAACCGCGCCCCGCCTCTTGGCGGGATTGCAAGATCGAATTGTTCGAGCGCATTTATCGACGATATGCGTCGCCGCGATGGCGTACGGCGACTATATCGATCGCATTATCTCGATCGAAGATCTGGTAGATGACCCGCCAATCGCCAACGCGGATACGCCGGAGGCTTTCCGCGCCTTCGATTTTCACTACTCCAACTGGTCGTGGATCCGTCCCTAAGCCCTCAATCTTTCGTAGAACCCGAAGCGCCACCGAAGGATCAAGCGCCTCGAGTTCCTTTCTCGCAGAACGGGCAAAACGAATCGAGTATTCAGGCACGCCCCTTCCGTTTGCCTGCTCTCTCAATCCGGGCCTTCACGGCAGCCAAGGGTTCACGAGGCTCTTTCCTACGGCGATGCGCAAGGTAGGCATCGTACATGTCCTCCCAAAGGGTCCCGTGGCGCTTAAGGTCTATTAGCACAGCCTTTTTCCGTCCAGCGCGGTCAACTACGAACTCAACCCCAGGGATATCCATAGAACCTCCGCCACTAGTTGTGGATGTAGTGACAAGTATAGGAGTCGTAGCCCAGATGAAGCGCAGCGAAATCCGGGAGAAAAGAGGCGTATCTGTTCTCCGGCTTGCAGTTCATTCTCTCCGGGCTACACTGACTTCCGCTAAAACTAATCGAACCTGGCCCCTCAATTCCTTCGCGTTATAAAATCGTGGTGCGTCCCGGTGCATTCCCTATTGGTTATTCGCTATTGTTTCAAAAGGCCGCAACTTCCGCAGCTATGAGCGGAGAGGGCCATCGGTCATTCGATCGCGGGACCAGTATAGCCAGCAAGCTCACCGACGCGGCGTTTTTCCTTGGGCCGTACTGTCAGGCATTAATGGTCTTCGGTTTAGTTCTTTATTTTAAAGAGTAGCCTCGAAGTTTCGTCCTGGATTGGCAATCCCAAGACTCTCGAAGCAAAGCAGAGAAGAGTTTCGACATACTCTCTTACACTAATGTCATCTATTTTCGTATAGCAGTTTCTCAGTTTTATGAAATCTTGTACATCGAGTCGTACGTCACTCACCATAAAGTGATTCTTCCGTGATATCAGGATATGCATGCGGTCCTCGATCATAATATTGTTTATGTCTGGCAGATAAAGATCATTGTCCTTAGTAGGTTTCCATCGTGGATTCTTAAAATACGCATTTGCAATGCTGGGAACTGACCCAAGAAACCGCTCGAGCTTAGTAGCCCGAATTTTTGGGTCTCCAAATATTTTGCTACCCTCGTAGGTGAGTGTAAATATATTTACTAGAGGGACGTACTTCTCCTCTCTGAAATACATAGCCGTGTAATAATCAGCCTCTATGTCGAGCAGTTTCATAATAACTTCGCCGAAGTCATCTCGTAGGCGTTTTGCATCGGATTTATTTGGCAAGTCCTGAACGAATAAGTGAAAGCATTCATGCACCACGATCATTCTGTAGTAGTCGTAACTGCACTTATCGAGTATATGCGTATTGAATGAAACGGTGCTGCCGCGTACTTGCATTATCCAGTCTTCGACTGTAGGGTCAGGGAATAACAGAGCCTCATACTTGTAGGCAGCCTCTGCTTTCAATTTTTTAATTTTACGGAGCCACGATAAAAAATCGAGTATTGACTTTTTCAGATCTTCCTTCTGCTCTAGCGAAAGCTCATGTTTATTAGCGCTAGAGTGGCTGACTGAAATTGAGTTATCTTGCAACTGGCGGGCTAGGTTGCCCATAAAACCTCCTCTCCTGATAAAGTTGATGACCACGGGGGTTGGTGAAAGAAAGTAGCCCCCATATCACGGGTACAGCCTGCCTGCACCATATGCTAGGCCATCCCCTGCCGCGCGTTAAAATGTGCGGTATCCCTTTAGACATACACCTATCGGAGAAGATTCCCGAGTTCTCACGGCACCCTTTCGCGAATGCAACAACCTGCGCGTCGGAACGCACCACTCGGATCACTAAGGATTTCGGTAAGCATGGTTCGGCTTCAAACCTCGCACCGTAAAGCTTACCTTATCGTACACGCGACCGTCCGGTGCCTGAATTGCCAAGGTGTGTTTGCCCGGCACAGGTTGCCATTTTAGTGCGCCGCCCGCACTTCCCATCGTTTTTCCGTCGAGAACCAAGATGGCGTTGCTGAGCCCGCTCGTCGAGAATAAAACCAGTTGTTTATCCGCTGGGATGTCGGGGTCGAGCGCAATGGTCACGCCGTCCGGCGGGGACTCGATGCTTGGCCGAAGCGCACCGGGGTGCGCGAGCCGCACGAGCTTGGTCTCGGTCCCGGGGATAAACCATTCCTGGCGTCGCGGCTCCACGGCGGGTTCAAAGGAAATCGTACGCGCGATGAGATTCGGTGGCTTCTTGGGTTCCGTGGGTCGGGATCCGGCATGCAGCGCGTTCATGATCGCAAGCCAGACGGGCGCGGCCCCGGTGACACCGGAGACGCGGTGCATCGCGTCGCCTTCGAAATTTCCGACCCAGACCCCGACGCTATAGTCGCTGGTGAAACCGATGCACCAGTTGTCGCGCATGTCCTTGCTGGTGCCGGTTTTGACCGCGGACCAAAAGCGCGTGGAGAGTGGGTTATCGAGACCGAAGGTGACAGCGCGGCCCGCGCGATCGCTCAAGATATCGGCGACGATGAAAGCCGCTTCCTCGCTCATCACGCGTGTTGGTGGATCTGTCGCTGCTTGGTCTTGCCAGATCTTCAAGGGGCTGTAAATCCCGCCATTGGCGAGGGTGCGATAGGCGTTGACCTGCTCGAACAGGCTGATCTCGGCCGACCCGAGCGCCAAGGAGTAGCCGTAGTAGTCGCCGTCGCGCGTGATTCCGCGATAGCCCAGGGCTTCCAGCCGATCGCGGAAAGCATCGACGCCGGTCACTACCAGCGTCCTGACCGCCGGGACGTTGAGCGATCCGGCCAAGGCGGTGCGTACGCTCACCAAGCCCTTAAAGTCGCGGTCGTAGTTCTGCGGAATATAGAGTCCGGAGGCCGTTCCGAGATTGATGGGCGAGTCATCGAGTAAGGATGCCGCCGTAAGATATCCTTGTTCGATGGCGAGCCCGTATAGAAAGGGCTTCAGGGTCGAACCGGCTTGCCGCGGCGCCCGCACGCCATCGACGTGGATGGCGTTCGAGTGCGGACCCGCGGCGCCCACATACGCCCGCACCTCGCCGCTGTGGTTATCCACGATCAGGACCGCACCGTCACGGACGTTATTGGAGCGCAGCCCGGCGAGCTGTTGCTCGAGCGCCCCGAGCGCCAAGCGTTGCAGGCGCCGCTCGAGAGTCGTTTGCACCCGTTCTCCCGGATCCCGCAAGCGCGCGTGGGCGAGATGGGATGCTAGCGTCACGGGCAGGCGAGAATGGCGCTGACTGTCGGACAAGCCTTCCGCCAGTCGCATGAGTGCCAGGCACCGCGGCGTCTTGTCATCGACACCGGTAATCGCACAGGCACGCTTGCCGAGCCGCGCGCCGCGGCGGTTGGGCGAGGGGAGCAGGGCCGCGAGCACGGCCGATTCCGCCGCGGACAGTCCCGAGGGCCTTTTACCGAAAAGCTCCCGCGCCGCGGCATTGATCCCCTGGAGCTCGCCGTAAAAACTCGTAAGATTGAGATAGGCTTCGAGGATCTGTTCTTTTGTCCAACGCTCTTCGAGTCGCAGCGCCGCGCGCACTTGCATGAGCTTTTGGGCGATACTTCGCCGCTTACTCTCCGGCGTGAGCTCGGGATCCAGCATCGCCGCCATCTGCATGGACAGGGTGCTCGCCCCGCGTGCTTTGGCGCCGCTGAGATAAACAGCGGCGGCCTTGCCGATGGCCCACCAATCGACGCCCGCATGCTGGTGAAAACGCCGATCCTCTGACTGGATCACCATCCCTATCAGCGCCGGTGAAATCTCCTCGATCGCCACCCAATCGAGACGGCCTGCTGTGAAGTCAACTCGAAGCTCGTGCAAGACCTCACCCTGGCTATCGAGGAGATAGGCCTCCGAGGGGCGCCATGCCGATTTTACCTCGTTGAAACTCGGAACATCGGCGAGCGCGGCCGTGCTCATGAGCAAAAGCGCGCAGACTCCTCTCAGAGCTTGTGAAAAAATCGTCAGCGAGCGAAGGCTGGTCGCGTTCCGCCGGAGCGCAGGACCGTTTCGCCGGGAGCGAAACGGCGCGCGAGCCCCGCAGGGGCGAGTCCCAAGGATGGGACGAGCAACCGGAGGACGAGGATTCCGAGCACCGCCGGAACGCGAGATGCCGAGCGCAGTAGATTTATTCACAAGCTCTCACGGCAACTCCTTCACCTCGACCGGCGGGTTCGGAAGCTCGCCCAGCATTTCCGGCGCATACAGCGCTTCCACCCGCGTCGCCGGCAGCTCGAAAACGCCCGCGTTGTTGTAGCGCACGGTGTACTCGATCTTGAAGACCCCTTTCGGGACGTAGCGGTAGTAGGCGCGAAAAGCATCCTGACGCCGCTCCTCGAACGCCGGCCAGGCCCAACCCTGTCGTTCTTCGCCGCTCGCGAGGATTTGGGAGTCCCGTCCGAGGCCGAGGATCGAGGCGCCGGACGGGATCGGATCGTCCACCACCACCCAGGTCATATCCGACTGGGCCTCGATACCGATAGATACCCGCGCCACATCCCCGCGCGACCACGCGTCCGGTCGTTTCTGATCCACGGCGGTGACGCTACGCGTGATCGAATACCCCGTCGAGAGCGGCTCCTTGAGCGAGAGGGCGGCGCGGCTCTCGATGATGGCCCAGGGTTTCCCGCCACCCTGATGTTCGATGGCGAGCGCCGTCGGCCCATCGCCCCAGCCGAACTCCAGCTCGCCCGTGCGAATGTCCTGGGTCCAGGCGATGGATTTGGTCTCAGGACCAAAGCGTGCGCTGGTCGCGCCGGTGACGGGCACCGCCTCGAACGCGGCGCTGAACTTCTCCATCGCCAACACCCCCCAGGCGTTCGCGACGGTGGTATTCCAACGCCCTTCGCTCAACCTGCCGAGCGCGCCGCGTACCATTCGCGGCACATCCTCCTTCCACGGCGCCGCATCAAGCACCGTCAATAATGCGCGCCCGGCGTTGACATCGGCGGAGATCATGAGCCACCAAAGAGCATCGGTGCGCTCCGTCGAAAAGCCCATCGCGGTGCCTTGGAAGTTGAGCCGCGCGCGCAGAATGTTGTCGGCTTCGCTCACGCGCTGGGCTTGGTCCGGCATAGCAGACAAGCGTTTCAGGATATTCATCCAGTCGATGAGGGCCGAGGTCGGCCAGAGGTTCGGATCGATGCTGATGCTGCCGAGCATCTCGGCGCTCGCCTCCTCATAGCGCGAGAGCGCCTCGATGGCCGCGAGCTTGCGGATCGCGAGATCGGCCGTCGGCAGCGCGGAGTCCCGGATCACGCGGCCTTCGATGAAGGCCTTGAGACCGGACTTGACGCGCGCGAGCGTATTGTCTGGGATCGGCCAACCGGCCTCCTGCGCGATGGCGAGCACATAGGCCGTGAGCACATCGCTGCCCTCGAGCCCATCGCTGGCGAAATACTTCAGCAAGCCATCCTCGTCTTGGTGACTCGGCAGATCGTTCATGACCGTATCCCAGAGATTGTCATCCCGCAGCGCGATGGCTTTGGAGATACGCTGTTCGAGACAGGTGTAGGGATAGCGTTGCATGTACTCGCGCACACCGCTCAAGCCGTCCCCGATCCGGCCGCGCAAGGCGACCCGGATCCCGCCGCGGCCGGCGACGGCGTCTTGCGGACGCTCGGCTCTCATGCTTAACGGCGCTTCAATTTGCGTGAGCGTCGCTTGGTAGACGCGCACCGGATAGACCGGGATCACCTTTTGCCCGACGCGAATGCGATCGCTCGCGCCGCCCTCGCGCTCCTGTATGCCCACCTCCCAAACGAGACTCTCGGCGCCGGCTGGCGCCCCGGCCTCCCAGCGGAGCTCGCGGGCTTGTCCGGGTTCTAAATCGAGCGACTGCTCCGGAAGATCGACCGCCGCATCGGCATCGGGTTGCGGTGAGACCCGCGCCGAGGCTGCGAGCGCGATCGGCCGCTCCGAGGCGTTGCGCACCGTGAACATTCCTTGGAAGCGATCGCCTTCGCGCACGATCGCGGGCAGGCCCGAATGCAGCATCAGATCCTGGGAGGTCCGCACGCTGGTATGTCCGCTGCCGAACAGGCCCTCCGCGCCGCCGGCGACGGCCACGATCCGGAACGAGGTCAAAGAGTCATTGAGCGGCACCTTGACCTCGGCCTCGCCCCGGTCATCGAGCGCTACGCGGCCCTTCCAAAGGAGCAAGGTATCAAAAAGCTCGCGCGCCGACTGCTGCCCTCCTCCGCCGCCCGGCGGCACGGCCTTGCGGCCGTAATGGCGCTTGCCGACAACTTGCATCTGAGCGGTGGCGGTATAGACCTCGAGGCCGCGCGTGCCCATCATACGCTCGAGCAGATCCCAGGTGGTGTTCGGAGCCAACTCCAGCAAGCCCTCATCGACCGCCGCGATCGCCATCTCGGCGCCCGCCGGCAAAGGCTGGCCATTCGCGCGTCTAACCGTGATCCGCACCTTGGCGCGCTCGCGGATCTTGTGCACCTCGGCATCCGGTTTCAGCGTGACCGCGAGGCGGTGCGGCCCCCAGCCCACGCGGATCGACGCGATCCCCAAACGGTAAGCGGGCTTACCGAGATCGACCAGCGCCGTGACCGCAGCGTCATCGCCCCCGAAGGGAAGATCCAGCCGGCGTGCGAGATCGGCGAGAAATCCCGCTCCTGCCCGGCCGCGGATCGCCAGCACCGAAATATACGCGTTCGGCGCGTAGTGGTCTTTGATAGGCACTTCCACCACCGGCGTTTTTCCGGAGAGTGTGGTGATGAAGCTATCGATGACGCCCTCGCGTTCCACGCTGATGAGCGCCGTGGCGTCACGGAACGGCATCCGCACCTGCAGCCGCGCGGTTTCGCCGGACTCGTACTCCTTGCGCTCGGGCAGGAGATCCATGCGATCGCCCGCGCCGCCCTCGAACCACCAATCCTCCGCCCCGCCGATCCATACCTCGCGCGTGGCCAGCGCCTGGTTATCGAGGTCGTCCCGGCTCGTCGAGCGCAGCACCACCTGCCCCGAAACCTCCGGGACTACCTCGCAGCTCAGCAAACCGTGCTCGTCGGTTTCGCCTTCGCAACCGCCGGCGATGCGCCGGGTCTCGGTCTTGTTCTCGTAGGCATAGAAGCCGCCGACGAGACGGCGGCGGTGCGAGTAGGTGGTCTTCGAGAACAACTCCACCGCGACTTGCCGGCCCGCCACGGGTTTACCCGCCAGATCCAAGACCACCGTCTGCAAGCCCACTGTGCCTTTGACCACCACCCAACGGTCGGCGCGGATCCCGAGCTGCAGCTTGGCCGGCCAGAGCGGTATGCGGTTCGACACCGATAGCCGCTCGCCGTTCGGGTCTTGGTATTCGAGCTCGGCGACGATGTCCCGCGGGCCGTCGATCGCGGGCAGGTTCGGAATCGTGGCGCGCGCGGCGCCGGCGTTATCGAGCGTGAGCGGTAAGACCTGCGCGGGCGCCTTGGCGCCGGCCCCTCCGCTGCCGGGACCGAAGTAATAATCATAGTCGCGCTGATGGTCTTCGATGCCTTCCTTGACGTCCGCCCCGCCGAACGCGAACTCGGAGTAATCGGGAAAGCTGAGCGATTTGGCCACGACTTGCGAGCGCAGCTTGACCGGCGCTTGCGAGGCGCCGCCCCCGCTCAAATACCCGACGAATAGATCGACCTTTACCTCCTTCGCGTTCACCAGAGGCTCCGCGGGCGCTTGGATCACCGCCCGCATCGTCGGCACACGAAACTGCTCGACGCGGAAAGAACTGGAATTCAGCCACTTGTCGGACTCTTTCCGATGCAGGCTGATCTGGTAGGTGCCGAGCTTCGCGTCCTTGGGGATTTCCCAAGTGCTCTCGGCGATCCCCAACGTGTCGAAAACCACAGGGATCTCATACTCCTGGCCGCTGCCTTCGTGCTTGAGCTTGAGCGTGTCGGGCGGATCGGCTGCGGGAATGACGAAACCGCCGCTGGTTCGTTGCCGCAAGTAATGCTTCATCGACACCGTTTCCCCGGCCCGGTACAGACCCCGGTCGAGGATGGCATGGGCGACAAAGCTGCCCTCTTCCCAACCGACCGGCAGCTCGAACTCATAGGGACGGATCCCGCGATTCCAACCCGATACCGTGAAGCTCATGTCCTCACCCGTGCGGGCACTCACGAACAGGGGCGCCTGGCTCCACGGGCCGCAGTCGGTCTCGGCGTGCGGCTTGGGCAGTGCCCCGCCTTCGATCATTGCGATCCCGTCCCGGCCGGTGCTCCCCTGCCAGATCGGTTGTCCAGTACAATAGTCGCCGATTTTAACCGCCGCCCCCGGGACCGGTTGCGCCTCGTCCAGGGTCGTGACCCATACGAGCGAAGCCTCGCGCCCCCACTTGAAATGCACGGCGAGGTTGGTGACCAGCGCCGCCGTGGCCACGTAGCGCGGCTCCTTGCGTCCGAGGAGCGCCGCGCCGAGCTTCGGGCTCATGAGCTCGACGACATAGAATCCGGGCTCCCGTAGCGGGATCCCCACGACCTCGAATGCACGCGCGCCGCCCGGTTTGGGCAGCGTAAATCGAGTGGTTTCAAGCTTGGGACCGAACACCGATTCGCTGCCGGTCATCTCGATCCAGACGCGCTTATCCTCCTTGGTTTTTTCCCACTTCCCGCGCCGCTCCATGACCTTCCTGACGCGCCGGATCCAGTGGCCGATCGCCCCGTCGTCCTGATCGATGCGTTGCATGCGTCCGGCGATCGGGGCAGTGCGTTCGGTACCCGGCATGAACTTGCGCGCCGCGATCTCCGCTTCGAGATTGCGCAAGGTCACCGGCAAGATACCGCCTTCCTTCACCTCCAAGATGCCGAATTCACCTGAGAATTTCGCCAGCGGCGGATATTCGCCGGTCGCGACCTCGAGGGGAAAGCGCGCGGCGTTATCTAGCGGCCGCCCCGCGTCGTCTTTGACCTCCGGCGGCAGGAGCACCCGGAACTTGGTCCGTTCCTGGAACGGCCCTTCGAAGCTGACGGTGTCGACCACCGGGCTCGCGGCCGCATCGATGGCCTTGGGCCGATGAGCTTCGCCGTCTTCCCGCCGCAAGCGCAGTTCCGATGCAAGCCCGGCGGCGATCGGGGCGCTGAAGCGAACATGCATGGCGTGCAAGGGAAGGCAGCCGGACTCGGCGTTGACGCGATCGCATTCGAAGCGGGCGGTGAACCGCGGCCGGGTCTTGAACGCAAGGGCCTGATCTTGCACCGTCGCCACCTCGGTCAGCGAGCGAATACCCGTACCCCAGACGAGCTGCACCTCGGTGTCCGGCGGCAGCGTCCGCCGGCAGCGCAGCACGGCAAGCTGTGATTCGGAGCGATCGAGGGCTTCGTCCTTGACCGCGACGGTGGTCTCGCCGCCGATCTTCCACAGCAATCGAAAGTATTGATAGCCCATCAAGCGTCGCTGCGCCAGCACCTCGCGGCGCGTATCGCCGCCGAGGACATCGACCCCGATGCGCTCGGAGATCCCCTTGACCTGGCAGTGCGCGTGCTGGACGATCGATACGGGCCGCGCCTCGGCGTCCAAGGCCAGGACGAAGATCTGGTTCTCGTCGATGCCGGTATCGCCTTCGCTCGGCAACGAGGCCATGATTGCGGGACCGCCGGTATTGAAAGAGAATTCGTGGGCGCCGCCGAGAGACTTCCCGCCGAGCGTGGTGATGTCCGTCTTAAGCTTAAACGTGCATTTCATCCCGGCCGGCAGGTCGCGCGCGAAGTCATAAACCCAATTGCGCGCATCCGCCCACCGCCCCTTTCCTTTTTCCGGGCAGTCGATGTCGAAGGGCTCGGGAATGCGGGGATCCCCGAAGGTGACCATCTGCTCCGAAAACCGCACGGCTACTTGGCGGACGCCTTTGACCGTTCCTGGCGGTGTGAATACATCCACCTGCGCGCGCTCGCGCGGCGCGGGCTCCGCCGGTAACGACAGGCTCACCACCAAGGCAAGCCAAGCGGTTAGGTAGCGCATGCTGTTTTCCCCAGACGGCGGCGCACGCCGTTATCGATGGAGCTTACAGGATAGCTCACTCCAAAGCCTGTTGCACACGGCGTGCTATCGCGGTAACTCTTTCCCTTGGGTTGGTATTTCTTACCGACGCCTAGCCGCGTTGCCATCCGCTCCGGCCGGCAGGCTTTAGTCTTAACCCTCTGAAGTTACGTCCCTTATGCCCGGATGAGGGGGTCCGGCATATGGATTGCTCACGCCGGGGTGTAGCCAGTGTGTACGATCAGCAGCCGGGGACATCGGTTTGCGAAGTCTGCCGCCGTGGCTAGAGGCCTCCCACGATGCATGTGCATTGGGAGGAGTGAGTTTGATACTTGAATTTACGGAGTGAGTCCGAGAGGAGATTTGCGATGAACATAGAACACAGGCATTTAGTGGCTGCCGCGCTGGCCGTCGTCTTACTCGGCGGGTGTGCGGGGAGCCCGACACAGGAAAGCACCGGAGAGTACCTCGATGATACGACGTTGACCACCAAGGTGAAGACCACTCTACTTCAGGACCCACAGGTCAGTGGGCTTGCGATCAATGTGGAGACCTTCAAGGGAGAGGTCCAGCTCAGCGGGTTCGCCACCACCGAAGCGGAACGGCAACGGGCTGAGACCCTCGCTGGCTCGGTCGACGGAGTCGCGGCGGTCAAAAACGATATCATTCTGAAGTAACAGCGGCCCGCCAATGGAGCGACAGGAAGATGAGTCTCATCTTCCTGTCCCCGTGGCCAAGGTAGGGAGGCTATGCCCTCGGCCACCAGATAAGGAAACTACCGCAGCTCTTCCATCAACTTCTTGAACTGCGGATCTTCTCGGAGAATTTTGCGTCCGACCTCCCGCAGCTTGTCTACGGTTTCCAGCGGCAGTTCGAAACTGGTCGGAAGGTTCTTGAACCAATTGCGATCGTGGTCCGATTCGATGAACTCGAACGCTACCTCGACCGGAAAGAACTCGACGTGATGAGGCATTGGAATGTCGAGTGCGCATTGCGGGCCTTTGCCGGCCGCCAGCTCCTTGCATCCTGAAACCAGTCGCATTTCTTCGTTGAAATCGTCCACGGTCGCGCGCAATAGTTCGAGCGTTTCGAAGGAATAGTTATCCAGCGGGATGGTGGCCACCGTCATCACAGTGTCGAGCAGACCCGGCACTGTAGGCGTCTTGTCACGCTGGGTCTCGGGGTTGGTAGCCGCGTTCACCACGATTACCACCAGCTTGTCTACCTGCTTGAGGTTGATCCGCCGCAGCACGCTCCAGGAACTATCTGCGCCTGCGATAGCGGTGAGCGGTTCGCGCAGACCGATATTGTCAGCAACACCGCCGTCGGTCAGGTGGATGTACTTTCGAGACGCCTGTTTTGTGTTCGTTATGGCATCGATCTCGATATCGGTATACGCTACTCGGCGCTCAGCCAGAGCTGTACGCCGCGCATTGACGCGCGACTTGCGATCTTTGACAGCGAGTTCCACCCAGCGCGGTTGGCTATAATCACATGTTCCGGCATAGTTCTGAAAGGTAAGGGGCGTAAGTCCGCCCGGAAACGCCGAGGACGCGGCGGCCGCTCGCGCGATTTTTACCCCCGCCAGATCCGAGCATAAAAGATCAAACTGGTCCTGGATGAACGGGAATTGCGCGCCGGTCGACAAGTCAGTGGCGTTTAGAATCACGAATGGCCGTTTGTGTTGCACAATAACATCGGCGTAAGTTCCTCCGCCGAACACTTCACGGTCGTAAAACTCGGCCGCCAAGTCGCTGCGCCCGAAGCTCGATCCCACGAGCTTGAGCCAGCTTGCTGGACTCAATGCCAGTCTGGTCAGATCGGACTGGACCGGCCGGTAAAGGAACTTTGTTGGGAATTCGTTGAAAATCTTCGATCCGTACAACGCGTAGTACGCCGCGGGAAAACTGCCGCCCGATATCGAGGAAATTACATCGATTTCATCCAGCAGCGAAAGGTTCTGATTCTGCCAGTGGATCCGCGTGTCTCGCAGAGCTTCCATAACTCCATAGGACAAGGCCGCGGCTCGAGTACCTCCTCCGGAAAAAACCAGAATGACGAACAAGCGGTCTCGCTTGTCGCCCTCGTCCGGCGGCGGATCGAACCGATAGCCAGCGGACGGGTCGTACTTGGCGAGCGGCGGATTGATGGGAAACGAGGCGCAGGCTGCCTGCAGCAGCGCGAGAATAAATACGGCGATGCGGGGAACGATGCGCTGCCCCATTGCTATTTATCCTTCTTGGAGAATACGATTTCCATCGGCTTCAGCACAGTGGTCCCCTCCACTTCGACTTCCTGCGACTGCGGCGCGTAGTTCTTCTGATTCCCGAGGTCGAATACGTGTGTGCCCGCTTCGACGCGCAGGACGTCATTGCTGATACCGCCCTTTTCGCCGTCGATGAAAACAAACCTGTTGGTCGGATAGACCACTTTCACGTACTCCATCTAGTTCCCCCTAATGCCGCACCCTCATGTCGCAAAGAGCTTGCACCTACGCAGCATCATCGTCAAGCAGAAGGGACACACGTCTACCGTTTCTCCCGAGCCATCAGAAACGGGTTTGGTTTCAACACTCTTCGCGTCGATCGGGAAGACTCCCGCGCCGGTATCTATGCCCGCCTTAAATAGTTTTCTACCAGTTGTTAAACTTCGGCGACCGATAATATTATACTTGGACATAACATGAGCGGAAGAATAATCATCGTCGGTGCGGGCCACGCCGCGGGACAATTGGTGATGAGCCTGCGCGGGGATGGCTTTTCCGGTCCGATCACGGTGATCGGCGAGGAGCCGCAGGTTCCTTACCAACGTCCGCCTCTGTCCAAACACTATCTGGGAGGTGAAGTAGGGCAGGCCAAGCTGTATCTACGGCCGGTTGAGTGGTATCGCGATGCGGGGATTGACCTGATATTAGACACTGCTGTAACCGGTATTGATCGCGCAGCCAAAACCATCGCTCTAAGCGATGGGCGAACCATGGAGTACGATCAGCTTGGTTTGACAATCGGTTCCCGGGTTAGGACCTTGCCGATACCGGGTGTAGATCTACCTGGGGTTTTTTATCTGAGAACGATTCAAGACGTGGATCGCATTCGCGAACACTTCGTGGCCGGTAGAAGACTCGCCATCATTGGCGGTGGCTACATCGGATTGGAGGCGACCGCCGTGGCGGTCAAGAAGGGATTGCTTGTGACGGTACTGGAGATGGATACGCGGGTAATGAGCCGAGTGGTGGCGCCCATCATGTCTGAGTTTTTTGAGAACATCCATCGGACAGCTGGGGTGGATGTTCGTACTAGTGTACGGGTTACAGGTATCGCGCGAAACGAGGATAGTCTGTCCGTTGGTAGCGATTGCGGGGCGCTCGTGGAGGCCGATGTGGTCATTATCGGCGTAGGAATCGTTCCCAATGTAGAACTCGCCGCAGCCGCAGGTCTTCCCACCGACAACGGCATCTTGGTCGATGAATTCGGGCGCACCAGCGATCCGCGCATCGTTGCCGCGGGTGACTGCACCAATCACCCTAGTCTTATCTATGGCCGGCGGGTGCGTCTAGAATCAGTGCAGAATGCTATGAGCCAAGCGCGCGTTGCTGCGGCCGCTTTGGCCGGCAAACCGAAGCCCGACACCGATGTGCCCACCTTCTGGTCGGAGCAGTATGATCTGCGCTTGCAGATCGCGGGCCTGTCCCAGAACTACGATGACGTCATAGTGCGCGGTGATCCCGCGGAACGCGCCTTCGCGCTCTTTTACCTCAAAGAGGGCATACTGGTAGCCGTGGACGCGATAAATAAACCGACGGAGTTTATGCATAGCAGAAGGCTGATCGCGGACCGGGCGCGGGTGGCACCCGATCGATTAAAGGACCCCGCTGTGCCGGTGCAAGATGCAGTGAAGCTGTAATTAGTATTAGCCTGGTTCGATTACCTACCGAGGAGGGCTGCCAGCAACGGGTTTTCATCATATACCGGGGTTATCATATTGAAAACCGCCGCAGGCATATGGCGTTTAGTGGTCACGGCGATTTGGCGTGCCGCAATCCCGCCGGAATCAGCCAGCGATCGAGCAGTACAAATCCGCCCTCGATAAGAAGCGCCAGCGCTGCAGCCGGAATCGCTCCAGCGAGCAGTACTGCGTTGTCGTTGACCGCGAGCCCCGCGACGATGCGTTCACCGTAACCGCCGGCGCCGATGAAAGCGGCGATCGTAGCGGTGCCGACACTGATCACCGCGGAGGTCTTGATTCCGGCCACAATCGAGGGCGCGGCGAGCGGCAGCTCGATCAAACGCAAGCGCGCAAAGGAGGGAAGGCCAAGGGCACGTGCGGACTCCTGGAGAGAAGACGGGATCGAAGTCAGCCCGCTGTGGGTATTGCGCACGATCGGAAGAAGCGAGTAGAGAAACAACGCTATAAGCGCTGGTAGCGTGCCGATGCGATCCAGGAGCGGGATCAAAAACGCCAGCAGCGCGAGCGATGGAATCGTTTGAATCACGCTGACGCCTAATAGGATGGGTTGCGCGGCTTTAGTCACTCGCGCAGCCACGATACCGAGCGGCACCGCCGCAAGACATGCGAGGCCAAGCGAAATCAACACGAGCGCCAGGTGCTCTCCGGTCAGTCGCCAGAAATCCCCGCCGAATAGAAGTTCGCTGAAACTTCGATCCCGGCTCGCGGCTCGCGAAGGTGATCCTGCGTGCAAAAACTCCTGGGCGATTTGTGCGAACGCGCGGCCTTCGAGCTCGGCCGCGGCATTCATCTCGATCATTTCCGCCGCAGCAATTTTTCCTTCGAGACTCTGCAATGCGGCCCAAGTTCTGGGCCAACGCTGTGGCAGATCGGCGCGATGTAGCAGCACGGCCCCGTACGCCGGAAAGACCGTGCGGTCATCGCGTAGCACGCGCAGCTTGTACTTGGCGATCTTCGCGTCGGTCGAGTAAATGTCCATAACTTCAATTTCGCGCGCGGCAAGCGCTTCGTATGCGAGGCCGTGATCGATTGCGCGCGGCGCCGTAAACGGCAGGTCGTAGCGAGCTTTGACGAGCGGCCAGCCGTCGTTGCGTTGCAGGAACTCCTGCGAGAGACCCAGTTCGAGCTTCGGATGCTCCGCGAGGGCTGAAATCGTGACGATACCGAGTTCTTTTGCTTTTGCCTCCAGCATCGCGAGCGCGTAGTTGTTGGCAAAGCCGAACGGAATACTGGCAGCGAGCCCAAGCGGCGCGAGCTTGCGATTGATTTCCGCGATGTTCGTATCTTCTATCTTCAGTAATTCGCGAGCGATCGTGCCGGTATATTCCGGGTAGGCCGCGACGCTGCCGGTTTGCAGCGCTACGAACAAGATTGCCGTGCTGCCCAGACCCGGTTTGTAAACAACTGGCGTCTCGTCCGCGCTCTGCGCGGTCTGGGTGACGATCTCGCCCAGGATGTAAGACTCGGTGAATCGCTTGGACGCGAAGTTAAGTGTGTCCTGCGCAACCACAGGCAAGGCTGCGAGCGCCGCGACAAAACCGATTATTGAAACCTGCGTGAACAAACTAATTACGACGAACCATGGTGGGGATCACATTTCGGCCATTCGTTCGGCGAGGATCGAACGCTGGGCGCGAATGAATTCGAGCACGAAAGGATCGGCCGGACGCTTGAGCAAATCGTGGAGCGTTCCATGCTGAACGACCTCGCCATCACGCATGAGCACAATCTCACCAGCGAAATACGCGGCCTCGTTCATATCGTGGGTGACGAAGACGACAGTCTTGCCAAGCTCGTTGAATATCGTTTTCAACTCAGCTTGCAGCTCGGCCCGCACGATGGGATCGAGCGCGCCGAGCGGTTCGTCGAGCAACAAGAGCGGCGGATCAAGCATCAGCGCCCGCATGAGTGAAATGCGTTGGCGCTGCCCGCCCGACAACTGCTGCGGATAGCGCGCGAGCGCATTCTTAGGAATGTTTACCAGCGCGGACAAGAATTCGACGCGCTGAGCGATCCAATTCGCGGGGCGCTTTAGAAAACGTGCAAGCAGACTGACGTTCTGCTGCGCGGTCAAGTGCGGAAACAGCCCGCCGTCCTGGATGACGTAGCCGATTGCGTGACGCGCCTTGTCAGTGTTGCCGGCAGTCAGCCCAACTCCGTTGATTGCGATACGTCCGCTGTCGTACGCGATCAAACCTGCAATCAGCCGCAGCAAGGTTGATTTGCCGCAGCCGCTCGGCCCGATCAGCGCTGTCGTCGCTCGCGTTTGGAACGTGAGCGTCGTCGGCAGCAGCGCGGCTTGCCCGCCGAAGGTTTTCGAGATGTTCTCGACCGATATCATGCGGCTCTCGATTAACAGCCATGATAGTGTACGCTCTCAAGGGTGACCGCAAGGGCCAATACAGCATCCTGATCAACGACCGATGGCGGATTTGCTTCGAGTGGCCCACGCGACAAAGCAGATAGGTGGCGCAGTAACTTTTGCAGAGCTTCCTTAAACCTGCATCCCGCTCACGAATTGCAGCAACCAGGAGACTAGACCGCTCCCGAAAGGGAGCGGGAGTAAAATGCCGGGATCATGACTGGACGCCGCACAGAGACAGTCGGCGCAATAGCAACAGCACGGAAAACCGGATCGCGATGGGTTGCCGACCAATGCACTTGACCATGACCATGACATTGCGCTTGATTCTGATAGCGTGGCTGGGAATCAGCATCGGCCTGCCGGCGGCTTCCGCCCAATCGCCGCCGGCCCAAGATACCGCCGCGGA
This sequence comes from Gammaproteobacteria bacterium, assembly GCA_050740435.1. Taxonomy (GTDB): domain Bacteria; phylum Pseudomonadota; class Gammaproteobacteria; order JACCXJ01; family JACCXJ01; genus USCg-Taylor. The sequence goes on along the minus strand of JBOIDL010000030.1, from coordinate 1,964 downwards.
GCGCCCCTCCCGGGGAACGGTGCGGACTAGGATCCAAGACATCGAGGCGCGTGAGGGTTTGGAGGAACCGCTCAAGAAGCGGCTGCTTGAGATCTACCGTCAGGCGCAAGCGCATCTTGAGGCTGCCGAGAGGCATGCCGCCAGCGCCCTCTCTTACAAGAAAGCCGTGCAATCTGCGCCCTCCGAGATCGAAAAGCTCCACCGGGCATTGGAACAAGAAGAAGGGACCGCGGCCTCACCCGCAACGGATGCGCCCCTAGCGGAGATAGAGCGGCGCCTGCTTATGGCCCGGGCGGAATCGGCAGGACTCCAGTCCGTGCGAGGCGAGCTGGAAGCAGAGACACAGGAAAGCCAAAGCCGGACCTCGGAGGAGATCCAGGATGAGATCGCGGCGGCGAAAGAAGATCTCGCTTCGTTAGAAAAGGATTTCCAGGCGCGCCCCGGGCCGCAAGAGTCTCCGCTGGTGATCGAAGCCCGCCGAATGGGGCTGCAAGCCCATCAGCAAGCCCGCAGCAGCGAGATCCACGCGCTCGAACAGGAGTTACTGAGCCACGATATCCGCATCGAACTGCTCAGGGCACGGCGGGATCAGGTAACCGAACAGGTCGCGCGAGCGCAAACGGAGGTCCACCAGCTCGAGCAGCTCATTGCCTCGCGCAGGCGAACCGAGGCCGAACAAGCTCAAGTCGCGGCGGAGCGAGCGCAACTGGAGGCTGCGGGTAAACATCCTGCCATTCGCGAGCTCGCCGAACAAAACGCCGAATTCAGCCGCGAGCTGGCTTCGATCGTCAAGGACCTGAGCACGGCCACAGCCGAGCGCGAGCGCACGCGTAAGCAACTCGATCAACTTGAGCAAGACTTCCAGAGCGTCAAACAGAAGCTCGATATCGCGGGGCTGAGCCAGGCGCTCGGTCAAGTGCTGCGCGAGCAGCGCAAAAAACTGCCGGAGCTTCGCTGGTACCGCGAGGACACCCAGGAACGTCAGGAGATCATCGGGGAAGTGGGCCTGGCTCAATTGCGAATCGACGAGCGCCGCCGCTCCTTGCGAGTGCTTAAACGGGCGCTCGATCGGCTCATGCGCGAAGGAAACACTGGCGGCCTGCCACTCGAAGAGCAGAAGATGATCCGGGCGGATCTCCGCGGACTCGTGAAAGATCAGCGAGAATCGCTGAGCCGGCTGGCGGATACCTACACGGATTACCTGCGCGCCCTCGGCGATCTGGACGTGCTGCAGAAGCAGCTGCTCAATCAGGAGCAACAATACGCGCTGTTTCTGGACGAACGGTTGGTGTGGATCCCGAGCGCGCGTCCCGTGGGCCTGGCTACGCTGCGGGACCTGGCGCTCGCAATCGGTTGGATGCTGTCTCCGCTTAGTTGGGCCGAGCCCAGCGAGAGGCTGATCGCGCCGGCGCTGCGGACGCCCTTCTGGGTAGCCTTCGCAGCGTTCCTGTTCGGCGCGCTGTTTTTGATCCGCCGACGCGCGCGTTTCACGCTCGGGGTAATCGCCGAGGAAGTGAGCAGGCCCTATTCGGACCGTTTCATCCTCACCGTGCAGGCGCTGGGACTCACCCTGCTGGTAGCGGCCCCTTGGCCGCTGCTTCTCTACTTTCTCGGCTGGAACCTAGAGGGGACGGCTGCGGGGTCGGAGTTCACGCGGGCGCTGGGCACGGCATTCCGGCGGCTCTCGGTGTCGCTATTCTTGTTCCATACGTTCTATCTTTTGTGCCGCCCCAAAGGGATTGCGGAGCTGCACCTCGCCTGGCAGGAACAGCCGCTCAAGCTATTCCGCCGGCATTTGCCGTGGTTGATGCTGATCGTGCTACCTGCCGTCTTCGTGACGTCGATGGCCGGCTGGGAGGCCGAGGAAACCTACCGGGACAGCCTGGGCCGGGTCGCGTTCATCATCAGCCTTTTCGCCTTCGCCGTGTTCCTCCAGCGCCTGTTGCGGCCCGAGGGAGGCGCGC
>JBOIDL010000029.1:0-25181 GCA_050740435.1 Gammaproteobacteria bacterium | reverse complement strand
CTGAACCGATTCCCCGACCCTGGCTCGCCGGATCGACCCCGATGAGCGGTAGATGCCAGTGAGGTTCGCCAGGGTGGTAGGCATCCATTTGTTCGAACATCGAGAACATCGCGTCCTTCAGTTCAGTGGCCACCGTATCCTCGATGACCCGCACCAGGGATTCCCCATCAGGCGCTACACCCGGCGGCAGCCACAAGGCGACGCCGGAAAAACCCTCATAATAGTGAGCAGTTCCAACATCAATGGCGCCGCCGCCGAATGCTCGAGCAAAGCGCGGGAACGCCTCCAAGTACTGTTGCGGATCAGGCCATGCCCAACGGCAAGGCGGATCACTGCCGAAAGCTAGAGTCAGAACGGTCAAGCACCGCTCCAAATCGGCTGCTGTAGCTGTCCGGATTAATGAATCAGACATGATTTCATGTCCCCTTTGGTTCATTTCGTCGTCTCTCCGCGACCTAAAACCGCTCAAGCTCCGGAAACGGCAGCTTGCCGGCGTGCACGTGCAGCGCCCCGAATTCGGCGCAACGCCTAAGCGTCGGGATCGCTTTGCCGGGGTTGAGAAGACCGTCGGGGTCGAAGGCGCGTTTGACGGCATGGAATTGCTCAAGCTCCTCGGCCGTGAACTGGACACACATCTGGTTCAACTTCTCGACCCCCACGCCATGTTCCCCGGTGATGGTGCCACCGGCCTCGACGCAAACCTCGAGAATCTTCCCGCCGAACGCTTCCGCCCGTTCCAATTGACCGGGGGCGTTGGCGTCATAGAGGATGAGCGGATGCAGGTTGCCGTCGCCCGCATGGAAAACGTTGGCCACGGCCAGTCCGAACTCTTGCGACAGTGCGCTGATGCGCGCTAGCACCGCGGCGAGCTGCCGGCGCGGGATGGTGCCGTCCATGCAATAGTAATCGGGGGCAATCCGCCCGACGGCCGGGAAGGCGGCCTTGCGCCCGGTCCAGAAGCGCTGCCGTTCGCTCTCGTCTCTGGCCACGCGCACTTCCGTCGCCCCTCGGGCTTTGAGGACTTTCGCGACGCGCGGCAACTCCGCCTCGATTTCGGCCGGGTGGCCGTCGATCTCGCACAATAGGATCGCCTCCGCATCGAGCGGATAGCCAGCATGCACGAAATCCTCGGCGGCTTGGATCGCTAAGCGGTCCATCATCTCGAGACCCGCGGGAATGATCCCGGCCGCGATCACCGCGGCCACCGCGTTACCCGCGTCTTCGACACGTTTGAACGCCGCCAGCAAGACCTGTGCGGCTTGCGGTCTAGGCAAGAGTTTCACCGTGACCGAGGTCACGATCCCGAGCAGGCCCTCGGAGCCGGTCATGAGCGCGAGCAGATCATAACCCGGCGCATCCAATGCCTGGCCCCCGAGATCCAGGCGTTCGCCCTCGATGGTCATTACGGTTAAGGCCAAGAGATTATTGAGGGTGAGCCCGTATTTCAAGCAGTGAACCCCGCCGGAGTTCTCGGCCACGTTGCCGCCGATGGTGCAGGCGATCTGGGAGGAGGGATCGGGGGCATAGTAAAGGCCATGAGGCGCCGCGGCCTCGGAGATCTCCGTATTGCGAACGCCCGGTTCCACCGTGGCTGTCCGGTTTACCGGGTCGATATTCAAAATGCGGTTTAGCCGCGTGAGGCTCAGTAATACCCCTTCTGCATGGGGCAGCGCGCCGCCCGAGAGTCCGGTGCCGGCACCGCGGGCCACGACCGGCACCCCCAAGCGGTGGCATAGGCGCAGGATCGCCCGCACCTCTTCGGCCGTGCGCGGTAAGACCACGACTTTCGGGGGTTGGCGATACGCGGACAAGGCATCGCACTCGTAGACGCAGAGCGAGGCGGGATCGGCGATGACCGCATCCCGCGGCAGCAGGCGGCGTAGCTCAGTGCTGAGGTCCATCCGCGGGTTGGGAGAACTGAAAGCCTTTGGGCACCACGACGATACCTTTCGGCGTCACGGTAAACCGTTCCGCGTCTTGGGCGCGATCGTAGCCGATGGTCTCGCCGGCCGGGATCTGGACGTGCTTGTCCACGATGCAGCGATGCAGGCGCGCTCCGTCTCCCACCTCGACGCCGGCCAAGAGGATACAGTCTTCGACCGTCGCGCCGTCTTCAACCGAGACGCGAGGAAACAGAATGCTGTGGTTGACGCCGCCACCGGCGATCACCGTGCCGCTCGCGACAATGGAGTTAATGCACACGCCCTCGGCGGAGGAACGGCCGGGCACCGTGCGAGCGGGCGGATTTTGAGCGTGGTAGGTCCGGATCGACCAGTCGCGTTGATACAGGTCGATGGGCGGCTCGGGGCGCAGGAGATCCATGTTCGCTTCATAGTAGTCGTCCAAGGTCTCGATGCGGCGCCAATAACGGTCCTGGGTGACGCGTCCGCTCTTCCCGCCGAAGAGGTACGCGAGAACGCGCGCGCCTTGGCGGATGAAATGCGGGATCAGCGCGGATCCGGGATCGACCTGGCCGGGAGGCGCCGCGCGCCGGATCTCCGTGACCGCTTGCACGAACGCCGGCTTCGAGAACACGTAGACCTCCATCGATGCTACGGAATTTTCTCGCGCCGGCGCCGCCGGGGCGGCGAAAGTGGTGACGGCCTCGCCCTCGACCTCGACGCGGCATTGAAAATCCTTGTAGATCAGGTCATCGGGGCGAATACACGCGATCGTGACCGCCGCCTTGCGCGCGACGTGAAAATCGATGAGCGCGCCGTAATCCATGCGATAGACATGTTCGCCCGAGAGCACGCAGACATAGTCCGAAGCGCTGCGTTCCAACATGTGGAGGTTTTGATACAGCGCATCGATGGCCCCCGCATAGCCGGCGCTATCGCTCATCATCTGCGGCGGTATGGAGGTGATGAATTCACCGAGCTCGGGATTGAAGATAGACCAGCCGTCGTGCAGGTGCCGCTGCAACGAATGCGACCGGTATTGCGTGAATACCAGTACGCGCCGCAGCCCGGAAAGCAGACAATTGGCCAAGGTGAAGTCGATGACGCGGTAGTTGCCGCCGAAGGGGATCGCCGACTTCGCGCGGTCGGTGGTTAACGGCGCCAGGCGGGTGTCGGCGCCGAGCGCCAGGACGAGGGTTAGGGTGGATTCGGTCGGTGACATAGTTGCAGGCAGTTTCGCTCCGGCGTTAATCGTACGAGGGTATGTTTGCAGTTTATAGCATGGTAGCGCATTTTCGCGTGCCTCAAGGCTGCGCGATGAGACTCGGCAGACGCAGCGAATTCGTTTAGATTAATGCTATCCACCCCCACCGAGCGATAAACCGGCGATGGCCGAAGAATATCTGGTCAACGTGACGCCCCAGGAGACGCGCGTCGCCGCCGTCGAGAACGGCGTGCTGCAAGAAATCATCATCGAGCGCCGCCAGAAAAAGGGCTTGGTCGGCAACATCTACCTGGGGCGCGTTTCTCGGGTGCTGCCGGGAATGCAGGCAGCCTTCGTGGACATAGGACTCGATCGCACCGCTTTTTTGCATCTCCATGACATCCTCGATTTCGGGCCCGAGCACGACGCGCGGGGGAACGACGATACCGGCATCGACCGGCTCCTGCGGGAGGGCGACGAGATCGTGGTCCAGGTGACGAAAGACCCGCTCATCGGCAAGGGCGCACGGCTGACTACGCGGCTTTGCATTCCCTCGCGCTACCTGGTGTTGCTTCCGAAGAGCGCGACCGTCGGCGTGTCGCAGAAGATCGCCGATGAGCTTGAGCGGACCAGGCTGCGCGAGATGATCCTCAATCACGATGCCGATCTCAAGGCGGCCGCCGAGTCTCCCGCGGCGGCGCGATCCCCGGTGCCGGGACGCGATCTCGGGGCGTGCCCCGGGCCTTGCGGGTACATCATCCGAACCGCCGCCGAGGGTGTGGCCGAGGACAGCCTAAGAATGGACATGGAGTTTTTGCGGCGGCTCTGGTCCACGCTGTCTTTGCAGCTAGGCGAAGCCAAAGCGCCCAGCGTGATCTATGAGGACCTGCCGCTGGTGTTGCGAACCATGCGCAGTCTGGTTGCCCTTGAGGTTGAAAAGATCCGCATCGATTCGCGCGAGACCTATGAACGGGTCAGCGAGTTTGCGCGCCAGTACATTCCCGATCTCGCGGATCGCATCGAGCACTATGGCGGCGAGCGGCCGATCCTGGATCTCTACTCGGTCGACAGCGAGATCCAGCGGGCCTTGGAGCGGCGCGTGGAGCTGAAATCCGGCGGCCATCTGGTGTTCGATCAGACCGAGGCCATGACTACGGTGGATGTCAATACCGGGGCCTTCGTCGGGCATCGCAATCTTGAAGAGACTATTTTCAAGACCAACCTCGAAGCCGCGCAGGCGATCGCACGGCAGTTGCGCTTGCGCAACCTGGGCGGGATCGTCATCGTGGATTTCATCGACATGGAGGATGCGGATCATCAGAGCCAAGTGCTGCGGGCGCTGGAGAAGGGTCTGGAACGCGATCATGCGCGCGTCGCAGTGAGCGAAATCACTTCGCTCGGGCTGGTGCAGATCACGCGCCAACGCACGCGCGAGAGCCTCGAGCATGTGCTGTGCGAACCCTGCCCCACGTGCGGCGGGCGCGGTTCGACCAAGACCGCCGAGACCGTGTGTTACGAGATCTTGCGCGAGATCCTGCGCGAGGTGCGCCAATTCGATGCTAAAAAGCTGCTCGTGATCGCCTCTCCTTGTGTCGCCGATAGGCTATCGGACGAGGAATCGGCGGGCGTGGCCGAGCTCGAGGGATTCATCGGCAGGCCCATCACGGTCCGTGCCGAAACGATCTATGGGCCGGAGCAGTATGATGTCGTCCTTCTATAGCATGAGAGCTTGTGAATAAATCTACTGCGCAGCCCGCCCGCATCGTTGCGCGGTGCTCGGCGGTTCTGGCAGTGCTCGCGCTTCTCTCGCTCGCGGCGCTCGCCGCCCGCATGGTGTTACCGCGCATAGCCGGGCAGCGAGCTCAGATCGAGGATTACCTTGGGAGATTCCTGGGCCGGCCGGTCACGGTCGAGTCCGTGCGGGCCGCATGGGACGGGTGGGATCCGCGCCTGGTGTTGACCGGGCTCAGCGTGCTCAACGGCGAGACCTTACGCCCCGCGATGGGGTTTGAGCGCGCGGTCATCGGCATCGATGTGTGGGCGAGCCTCGGGCGGCGGCAACTGCAATTGGGGGGGCTCGCGCTTACCGGGGCCGAGTTTACCGTCGCGCGCACGCGCAGCGGGGAAATCGTCATCGAAGGAATCGACGGCACGGACGCGCGCATGCTGCGCTGGCTGCTGCGCCAGCCGCGAGTCGCCATCGAGGGCACGCAGATCCGCTGGCACGATCACCAAGCGCGGCACGGCGCCTGGGCCTTGCCCTACGTGCGCCTAGATAGCGCCGGCGCATCGGCGCGGCAAGGCTTCAAACTGACCTTGCGGCCGCCCCCCGATGTGGGCAAGCGTCTGCTCATCGCGATGCGCGGGACGGGTGAGCCGTTCGATCGCGATTGGAACGCCGATTTCTATGCCGAGGCCGAGGATATCGGTCCCGCGTTGTTGCGCGATTATCAACCATCGATCCGCATTCGCCGGACCGGGGGAGCGGTAAAGCTACGCACTTGGGGTGTTTGGCGCAATGGCCAGGTGAGCGAGGTCGCGGGTGAGTTCAAGACCGGGCGCTTCGCCGTGGGCGCGGGTGAGAACCGCTTTGAGATGTTAGCGTCCAGCGGACGCTTCCTCGCCCGTGCTAGCCCCGGTGGTGGTTGGCGCATCGGCGCCGATCGCGTTGCGATCACCACCCCGGACGGGTCCTGGCCGGAGGCGCGCTTCGGATTGGCCTTGGCGCCCCCCGACCCGCGCGGCGCGCGCCGATTGATCGCTTACGCCAGCCACTTCGAGCTTGCGGATCTCTCGCGCGTATTGGTCCTGTCCGAGTCCATGCCCGAGGAAAGCAAGACGCTGCTCGGACGACTCCGGCCCCATGGCCTGCTGCGCGAGGTCGAGATCGCTTATCATCCCGATCGCTCCGGGGCCGCGCGCTTCTATCTTAAGGCGGGCCTGGATTCGGTCTCGGTGCTAAGAAGCCCGGCGATCCCCGGTGTGGAGCGGCTTTCAGGGGTGTTGGAAACGGATGCCGAGAAGGGCCGGTTACGCCTCTCCGGCGGACCGTTGCAAATCGACGCAGTGCCTCACATCAATGCCCCGCTTCGCCTCGAGAGCACGAGCGGTGAGGTCGGATGGCATGCGCTCGCGGACGGTTGGCGCATTTACACGCCCGGTCTCGAGGTCGAGAACCCCGATCTCCGATTACGCATCAAGGGAGATCTAGTCATGCGGGAGGGGCACGCGGCCGCTGCCGGGCTGTGGGCCGGCATCGACCAGGGCCGCGTCGGCGGTTTGGCGAAGTATCTCCCGAGCGATCTTCCGTCCAAGGGCCGCGAGTGGCTAAGCCAGGCGTTGCAAGCCGGTACGATCGGTTCCGGCGCCGTGGTGTTGAGGGGCCCTCTGGATCGGTTCCCGTTCGATCGGGACGAGGGCCGCTTTGCGGTTGAGATCAATTTAACCGGGGGTGTACTGAAATATTCCAAGCACTGGCCTCGCATCGAGGGTATCGACGCGCAAGTCACCTTGGATGGGCGGGAGCTGCGCGTGGCCGCGCGCACAGCCACGACCCACGGTGTGCGCTTAAGCGAAGTCAGCGCCAGCATTCCAGACCTGGGCGTCAGCCAACGCCATGTGATCGTGCGCGGCCGAGCGAGCGGCATCGCGAGCGACATGCAGCGCTTCGTATCGAATAGCCCCTTACGGTCCGGTGCCGGTCAGCGGATTGCGCCCCTTGAAATCGAGGGCGAGGCGCGGCTGGACCTCGACATGGACATTCCGCTCTATCCGGGAAAGGCCACGGTTGCCGGCGCCTTGACCTTTCCCGGGAACACCCTCAAGAGCGGTCCATACGCCCTCAAGGATCTCCGGGGCACGCTGCGCTTCGCGGGCGGCGCTTGGTGGAGCGAGGGACTTCGAGCACGTCTCTTCGAGCGCGCCATCCTGCTCGAGACCAAGGGGGGCGCCCGAGAACGAGGCGGGTGGGTGAAAGCCCGCGGGCGCGCGGACTGGCCGGCCATCGAGGACCATCTGCGTAAATTATTGCCGTCTAAATATCATGATTATTTCAGCCGCAGCCGGTTGCGGGTGGCCGCCGGGGAGACCGGCTGGGAGGCCAGGCTGAGACTACCGGAATCGGCGCGGCCGGCGGAATTGCAGATCCGCTCGCCGTTGACCGGCATGCGCATCAATCTTCCGGCGCCCTTCGGCAAAGCCGCGCCAACGACGGCGCCGCTCACGCTGACCGCGTCACTGCGTGCTGCCGGGATGAGCGATATCGCCGTGACTTACGGTGAGCGAATGCGGGCGCGCTTGGCGCTGCGCAGCGGCGCCCAGCCGATTGGCGGTGCGCGGATTTATTTCGGCCCCGGCGCGCGGGCCCTCCTACCGGGATCGGCGCGCTCGATCGGGGGGCGGTTGGAGCAATTATCATTGACCGACTGGCAAAGCTTTTCGCGGCGGTGGGGCGCCGGCCGATCGGCACCCTTGCGGCTCCCGGAGGATCTGAATATCGACGTGTCGGTCGCGAAGATGGAAGGACTCGGCTTCGTGTTTAAGGACTTGCGCCTGCGGGCAAAGCAGGAAAACCGCCGTTGGCGCATCGAATTGGATGGGCCGGATGCGCGCGGATCGATCCGCTTACCGGGCGCTCATCCAGCGGGAATGCTCGAGGCCAGCTTCACTCGCCTCAAGCTCGTTCCCGGCGCGCGCGCGCGGGATCCCGGAGAGATTGACCCGCGCCGCCTGCCCGCGATCTCAATCACATGCGAGCACTTCTCTTATGGCACCAGCGCACTGGGCGCCCTGCGGGTGCGGGCCCGCCCCGGCGCCGCCGGCTTGAGTCTCCCGAAGGTATCCTTCGCGCGGCCCGACTTCAGCATCGATGCGGCGGGTAGTTGGCAGGCCGGAGACAGCGGGCGCAGTTCGCGTTTCGATATCAAGGTCCGGGCGCAGGATCTGAGCAAGCTGCTCAAGACCTTTGGATATCGGGCCATCGCGCTCGAAGGAGGCCGCACCGTGTTCGATATCCATGCGCGCTGGCCGGGCGATCCGGCGGATTTTCAGTTGAGCCGGCTCGACGGCACACTCGATCTAGAGATAAGCGACGGTAGGTTGCTCGATGTCGATCAAAGCGTCGGCCGTATCTTTGGGCTCGTGAGCCTGCATGCGATCCGGCGCTTATTGCAGCTCAATCTAGTCGATCTCTTTAGGACCGGATTCGCCTATGACGAGATCCAAGGTAAGTTTATGATTGCGAGCGGGAACGCCTATACGGACGGTCTAGTGATGCAAGGTCCTTCGGGGCGCGTCGAAGTCGCCGGCCGTACGGGGCTCGCAACCCAGGATTACGATCAAATAGTGACGGTGACCCCGGCCTTGGCCGGCAGCCTTCCCGCGGCCGGCGCCTTCTTCGGCCCGGTCGGACTCGGCGCGGGTGCGGCGGTCTTCCTGGCCGAGCAGGTCTTCACCGAGATCCCCGAGCGCATCAACAGGATGTGGCAGCGGCGTTATAAGCTCACTGGCTCGTGGAATGCGCCCGTGGTGGAACGCATCGAGGGCATGCCAGCGCCGCAGGACGCAACGAAACCTAGCGCGAAGCCCTGACTGCGCGCCGCAGCTGGGCTGCGCAGTAACTTTTGCAGAGCTTTCCTAGAACAAGCCCACGTCCAGGGCAAAGTGGATCCCGTTGTCCTGCAGTCCCTCTTCGTCCGCGTTGACGTCGCGGAACGCAAACCCCCAATAGAGCTCGCTGTGGATCTTCGGGTGCGGATCCCAGCGCAGCCCAAGCCCCGCGCTCGAGATGGTCCTCGGGTTGGGCGAGGACTCTTCGACGTTTTCGCTCCATCCGAAGTCATAGAAGCTCGCCAATTGCACCTGGCCGTCCTCGGGTTCCTTGGTGATGAAGGGCAGCGGTAGCCGCAATACCGGAAAGCGAAACTCGATCGAGCCCACAAAACCCCGGTCCCGCACCAGCAGGTTCTCGCGATACCCCCGCACCGTGCTCGCGCCTCCGACACCGAGCTTCTCCAAAGGCAGCAAGGGATCGGCCGCCCACTGAACCTGGCCGCGGATCAACACCTGGTTATCTGTCTCCCAGAGCCTGCGCACCCACTGGACCTGGCCGAGCCAGGCGAAGAACTCGCCGCCCGGGAGATCCCCCGGATTCTCGGTGGCGCCCAGGGCATCGAGGCCAAAGCTTAAGGTGGATCGCAACGCGAGCACTTGGTTGGGGCTGCGATCCACCCACTCTTGTCTGACCCGGATCACTGAAACCTCCGTTTCGCCATCTATATCTGCATCTGGAAAAGGCTGTAGGTAGAACGGGAACGAAAGTTCAAATGGTGTTCCCTTAAAAATAAAGGTCTCGCTGCGCCTTCGTTCGAATACCAGCTCAGCGAGTAGCTGGCGCCTTGGAGTACGAAAAAAAGGATGGCTTAAGCTCACCCCGTAGGTCTCCGTCTCGCTTGCGATGTCGATGCGATCGAAAGGCTCCTCCACGATGTCCGCATCGCTGCGATCGAAATAGAGGTTGAGCCGTGTGTCGCGGGCGGTGAGGGGAAAGGAGTACGAGGCACCCAAATCATCCACACCCTCGGTGATCCCATAGCGCGCGCTCAGCACATCCCCAAAACCCGTGAGGTTGTAATGCGCAGCATACACCTCTCCGCGCAGCTCGCCGACGCTGGTCGAGTAGTAGTTGTTGAAGGAGACCCCGAGCTCATAGGGCCGGGCTTCTTCCACCAGGACCTGCAACACGCCTTCCCCCGCTTGCAGCCCCGGATTGAGCTGCGCATTGAGGCGCTCTATGCGTCGATCCTGATCGAGAAGCTGCATATGCTCTTGCAGAACGTGCAGATTGAGCGCCTCTTCGTTGCCGAGCCTCAAGCGCTTTGCGATGTAGCTGTCGCGCAGCCATTCATTTCCCGACAGCTCGATGTCTGTGAGCTTCCCTTCCACGATCTGGATCGCGATGACCCCGTCTTTGACTTCTTGGTCCGGGATCACCGCGCCCGAGTTGATATAGCCTTTGTTGACGTAGTAGACCGTGAGCGCTTGGCGCAGGGATTGAAGATCCTCGGTGCTGAGGGTGCGATTCTCATAAGGGGCGGTTACCTTGCCTAGCTCTTCGTTCGAGATCACTCTGTTGCCGGTAAGCTTGATCTTTTTTGCCGAGACCTGAAGCTGGGTGGAAAGGGGTGCTGCTTTTGGCTCAGGCGGCGGCGTGAGCGGCGGTAGAGGTGAAGGTTTTTCCAGCGGGTGCTCGGGGAGTCGATCCCGCCTGTCTTCGCCTGGCCGCTCGGGTGCGAACGGTACCTCTGGTACCTGCGGCAGCTGGGCCCATGCGGCGTTGCCGCCCAAATCGAAGCCCACCAGCAGGGCGCACGCGATCGAACATGCTGGGTTCTTCGTCATCGCTATCGCCTTGTCAACCTCTTTGGCGTGAATTGTACATTGAGTTTTCGTCTGTGACTCCTCTGTGACTCGATGGACCATAAGGACGCGACCGTGGCCCTGTTTTTGTTCCGTGTTGCTTTTTATCGTGCCACCGCGGCGCTTACCACAACGGCGGGAGCTCGATAGCTGGCGGGTGGCGGTGCCTCCGGCCCCGCCTGAGCTGAGCGTACGACGGACCGTCTTCGCCGTCATGCCCCGAGCTGGTATGTCGCCGCAATCATCCCGGCCCTCTGGCCTCCATCTCTCCAACTCCTGGGGGCGCACGAGCACGAGGCGATCTCGAGCAGGAGGCCACCGAGAACCAGCGCCGTGGCGATCGCCTCGCTCGGCCACGCCGAGGTCAGGGGTACCGATAGGCGTGGTGCGGGATTGGTAGCTTAAGGCCGCCTCCTAAGGTCACCGCCTAATACTTCAGTCAGAACTCGTAGTGCTTGAGGTAGACGGCGTCGGGGTATGAACTTTCGTTCTGAAGCATGATGACGTGGAGCTGGCCCGAGATGCCCGGCATGCCCTTCCCGATGGCATCGACGAAATCCAAGCCCTCGGGCTCCTGATAGTTCGGGAAACCCGAGTGGAACTCGTAGACGAAGCTGCCGTATCGCGTGCTCGTGGTGGATTCAGCCTGCAGGACGCCCGTCGCCAGGTGGAACACGCGCAGGCCGCCGCCGTCGCCGCCGACCGGATCCGAGTAGCCGTTCGTGAGGTAGAGGAGTTCGCCGTCTGGGGAGACGTCGCCCCCTTGCATCGAACGCAGGTCAACCGTAGCCCCGTCCCGCTTCGTCAGACCGCGCCCCACGACTGAGCTGAGGAACCAGCGCTCCACGCAGCCGCCCTGCAAGAGCAGGCTCCAGTCAATCGTGAACTGGTGCACCGGATGGGTGGCGTCAATGGTCCCCTCCGACGTGAAGAGCTGGTTGCCGCCACCGCCACCCAGCCCACGGAGTTGGTGCCGAACGTCCAGACCTCGTCGTGCGCCACGCACGTGAGGTTGTCCGCGCGGAGCACCAGGATGCGCGGGCGCTGCCCGCCGCCGTCGACCGGGATGAACAGATATTCGACGCCGCTGTTGGCCGCCACGTCGATGTCTCCGAAATGGTTGTAGCCCGAAGAGAAGAAGTCGGTGAGCCAGACGAACGTGGCCGAGCCGGGTCGAAGCGAGCCGTTCAGTTTCTCGTTGTAGGGCACCTTCAAGATCCGCGGTTGTTGGTTCTGCGAGATGTACCAGCTCGCCTGTGCGTCGCTGTGCGCGAGGCCCTGCGCTTCGTGCGACCAGTAGTTCTCCCGGTTCGAGGGGAACGTGTTCAGGTACCAGGCGGCCGCCGGGCCACCTGAATTTGCAAATACCTCGATCGACGATGCGCGGTTGTCGTCCGCCCCCATGTTGTAGTCGAAGCCGCCTTCGTAATGCGCTTTGCGTCCGCTCAAATTGCTGTGCTGGTAGAGCACAGCGCGAACGCTGGCGCCCACTGAGATCGACGAGATGGTGTCGTTTCGAACAGGCGCGAAGTCGGTCGCGCTGGCGAACCGCCCGATGCCGAGCACGCGGCAGTTGCCGGTGCGGGTCACGCTCTCGAACACCACGATCTGGTCCGGCGCCGGCGCGGGACATGCGGCTGCGGCTTCCCGCCCGGCAATCGCAGCCAGCCCCAACATCAGCGCCCCAGTTGCAAATGATCGTCGTTTCATTGGATCCTCCGCCCAGGCGCTACTTGCGCTCCACGTGTCTATAGGATTGAAAGAACCGGCTTGAGGCCAGGCAGTTCAGCTTTTCTCTGAATGCATAGATCACACACGTACAAAGCAGTCGAAATTTGCCGACGCAGGCAAAAAAATCCTGACATTCTTGGCATAGGGCGATGAAAGGAGCCGCCTGCTGGAGGCCGAAGTCTGCCGAAGCAGAGCACCGCTATTGCCGATAGCGGTGAGAAAAGGAGAAGAGCGGGTACGTCAGCTAGGCTCTCGGCTGGATGTCCCTGGCGCCGAAGCGCCGTAGAAGCGCTTTGGGATTGGCTAAAGCCAATTCCCGATCAAGACAAACGGAGCCCAATAGAAGGGATGCTCGTATTCGTCGTCGGCAAGTAGATGTTGTTGGGCACGCTGCAGCGCCTGGGCTTTTGTAAGCTTGGCGTTTTTGAGGTTTTCGAAGAACAGGCCCACCAATCGGGAGGTAGACACGTCGCTGACCGCCCACAGGCTCGCCATCACGCTGCGAGCGCCCGCCTTTAGCGCCAGCCCCGCCACCGGCTGGTGTTCCGGGGTCGATCTCAAAGGGACACGACAAAACCTGAAGGACGACCAGCTTCGACGTCTACCTTACGACCCCGACCGAGGATGCCTTTCCCGGCACCTGAAAAATACGATTCCCGGTTCCTTTCTCCGCCCGTTCCGTTATCTGCGGTTTGCTCTTTAAGCCCGCAGGGGTGCTGCCATCGCTGGCCATGCGTTAGCACCGACCGACCCAGCGACCGCGGGGCTTTACCCGTCCGAGACCCTGCGGGAGCACTAATCGCGCGGCCTCAACAGGACACCGAGCCGTGTACTTCTCTCATCAAACACCTCAGTTTGCAATCGCAAAATCTGACTCTCCACTAAAAGAGTGGAAGCGCGATCCGCAGGAAAATTTCATGGCACTGTCCGCAAGGCTCATTGCGGGACGGATATATCCTCGAACACCTTGAAGAACGGACGGACGAAAATTTTTTCAGCTTCTTTCGGCAAATTTCGTGGGTCGTGTACGTGTGCAAAGAATGCATTCAGGAGAATGCTGTGCCTGACCGTATGACTTCAGGGACATGGTAGAAAGGATCGCTTAACTTAAACTATAGGAGAACTTAAATGATCACGAATCGCAAAATTGTCACCTATCTGTCGACGGCCAGCCTTTTGGTCGCCCTGACAAGTCTGCCCGTGAGCGCCATGGCGCACATCACACATACCTTTACTGACTATAAGGTCCTACCTAACGGTGGGACTCACGTCTGGATGTACAATTGTCCTGCAGGGCACACTGTGGTCAACGGTGGCTTTGACAGTGTCTTTAACGCTGCCAATGGAAAAGGCCTGCGGTTGATAGAATCCTATCCATCGGCAGCGAACCAGTGGCGGTGGACCTTCTTTAACGAGGGACCGCTACAGGCGCAATACAGGCTGGTTGTCATTTGCGACCACTCGTAAATGGTAGGCCGGTCATCACGGCGGTAACCATCGCTTGATGGTATTGATGACCCTTGTCCTTAAGCCACCATACTCGGGGACAAGGGTCTCTTGAATCGATCTCCGTGAAGTGCGCAGCCAACAGGCAAGAGAAATCCTTTAGGCGCGTTGCTCACGACAATGGTCGCGTCGCTAACGACTGCATCAATCGCAGGACCGCTTATGAAGCCTTCGTTTTCGATCATTATACTGCTAGTTTTCTGGCAGGCGGCGGTCACATCGCACGCCGCGCATGCGTTGAGTGCACCTGAAACTCCTTTCGCGGAGCATACGGCTCGCCTATCGAGGGCACCGCTTATCGATTATCGGAAAGGTAGGCTCACCGCCAAAATAGACAACGTAACGCTGAGGGAGATAATCGATGAGCTTGAAAGGATAACTGGACTAAAAGCCAACATTAATGGTTCCGTTGGGGACTTGCCAGTCTTTGTTAAGCTGGAAGGTGTTCCCTTGAAAGAAGCAGTCACGACAATCCTGAACGGTTTTTCGTACGCCATGTCCCCTGCGCCAACGGGCTTGATGGTGGTCGTGCTTTCCACGCAGCCCAAGGCGGCGGAAATGCATCGCACCGCCAAATTTCTGCCTAACAAGACGCGGACGCCGGAACTCGATCCTCTGAGTGCAGAGGTGGTCGTGCCGGCGGCCTCTTCGTATTCCGAGGCCATGGCTATACCGCAAACTCTAGACGAATTCCGGTCGATTCAGTGGGAGGCGATGGGACAGGATCCAGACGCCGATGATAATGGGGACAGCCCCGATCAGCCTGAGCGGCTTTTGACGCAGCAGCGCGTACAGGAGGCTCGGTTAGATCGCGCGCTCGATGCACTGAGCTCGAACTACAAACATCTGTTCAATGATGCAATCCACGACTTGATTGGCATCAACGATCCCAAGGCAACTAAGGCAGTGATAGATGCGGCTGTAACACCCCTTAACGGGATATCGCGGATCACCGCGGTCGAGGCCCTCTCCCACCACGCCACGAATTTGCAGTTTGCCGACCAAGAAGCAATGAATGCGTTGAAGCAGCTCGCGGATGACAGCGACGAGCAAGTGCGAAAAATCGCACGAGATACATTGGCGGACGTGCAGGGGCTGGAATAGATGACGTAAACCCACTGATGAGACCGTAAGCGCTATTAAAGCCAGTTTCCAATCAGCACGAACGGAGCCCAATAGAAGGGATGCTTGTATTCGTCGTCGGCAAGCAGCTGCTGTTGTGCACGCCGCAGCGCCTGGGCTTTTGTAAGCTTGGCGTTTTTGAGGTTTTCGAAGAACAGGCCTACCAATCGGGAGGTTGACACGTCGCTGACCGCCCACAGGCTCGCCATCACGCTGCGAGCGCCCGCCTTTAGCGCCACTCCCGCCAAGCCCAAGGCGGCCCGTTCATCGCCTTCGGCTGTCTCGCAGGCGCTCAAGACCATCAGCTCTACCGGCTGATCACGAAACTGACTGGTGCGCACAAAGCGGTCCAGCTCGTCCAGCGTGATCCGGTCCTCATAGGTCAACAAGTAACTCTTTCTGGGATCGCCATCGATGCGTGCATGGGTCGCGAAGGCGATGATGCCATACGGCTTGCGCTCGATTTCGGCTTTGATACGCGGTTTTACGAAGGACTCATTCATCAGCTGCGTACCTTCGTACAGTGAGGCTAAGCTCTTGATCTCATCGCTCACATTGGGAAGAGGGCCGAATCCCTGGACACCTTCCGAGAGGCCAGCGAGTAGGGCTTGATGCGGCCCTCTCGCAAAGGTCTCTGGCTCCATCAGAGTGAGGCCTGGCGTGACAACGATCGCGTAGCGACTAATCAGGAACTCTCGACCGTCGTAGAGGGCCGCAAAGGGGACGGTGCGCAGCGCATCGTCAGGGGAGATCACCAGTGTGTGGACGGAATGCGCCTCGAGCTCCGAGACGATCGGGCTGATCAACCACTCATACAGGATTAGTCCATACTGGCGCAGCCTTCTGGGATTGCCCACACCGGTGAGCTGCTTGCGGAACGCAACCAAGGTCTCGCGCAGCTTAGCCGTAGCGACCGGCGTCTCAAATTGCTTGATCGGCCCTTGACCGACGCTTAACAGCAATACCGTGCGCTCGGGAAAGAGAATGGGGTACAGCATCGCCGTGCCGGGATCCATGAGGCGGTCCAGATCGATGGCCTCGGTCCTCTGCTGCAAAGCCGTCACGCATTCATCCAGGAAATAGCTTTGCAGCTCAGCCGCTTTAAATTTCTCCATCACATCCCGAACCTCACGCAAGGCCACCTGCCCTTGCAAGGGGCTCGCAGCGGAACTGGCCTGACGCAGCAGGAGGGCCGCCAGATCCAGATACACGGCACCCACCGTAGCCCGAAAGGCGCGCGGATAGCCGCGCTGGCCTAACACTAGCGCAGCGCGGATGGAGGCGAATTGCTCCAGTGCCTTGCGGTAACTACGCACCGCTTCCTGATCTCGCTCTTGGGCTTCGAGCACGCGTCCCAGTTGCCATTGCCAGCGCGCGGAGAGCTCCGGTGCCTCGGCCTGCGCGGCGAAAAAGAGCGCCTGATGAAACAAGCGTTCCGCCTCTGGATAACGCACCTCCATCGCGGCCAGCTCTCCCAGATATCCAACCGCATCGGCCTTGGCGCGAACCTCCCCCGTTGCTTCCGCGAGGGCTTGCGCTTGCGTCAGTGCTTGGTAGCCGGATTGGATCAGAGTGCTTCGTTCTTCAGGTATCGCTAGCGCAAGACGCTGGGCGAGATGGCCGAGGCCGATCAAGCCCAAGGTCTTGCTAGGGGCAAGCGGAAGGGAATGTGTCTTAGCCAGGGCACTCTTAAAGGCCGCGAGCGCTTGCTTGGGAGTTGCATTGGCTAGATGGCCGTGCACGGTATTGGTCAATAGGCTGGCGGTGAGATCCGGATCGGCGCTCCGATCAGCCAAGGTGCTTCCTTCCCGATAGGCTGCGATCGCCTCGGGATAGCGCTCCTCGGCCATGCGCACATTGCCGAGGTGATTGAGGGCGGCGGCGAGCACCGCGGGCATTGTAGCCTTGCGGGCTAAAGCCACGGCTTCCTCGGCGGCGCCGGACGCCTCTTCCAGCCGCCGTTCCAGCAAGTATCCGTCGCTTAGCCGCCCGAGGACGAGGGCGCTGCGGGCTTTGTCCGGACTGCGCTCAAGCAGGACTTGGGCCTCACGCAGAAGCGCAAACGCCTCATTCACCCGCCCTCGCGCTTGATGCTGCGCGGCCGTCTGAAGCAAGCGATCGATACGCGCTGAAGTTACATCCTGCGGATGACGGCTCTTGGCCGCCGGTGACGCTTCAAGCCGGCGCCCTTGAAGATCGTCTTGCGCTAGGCTAGTTTCACCGAAGCCGCCAAGTAACAAGAGCGGCAATAATACCCGCCCGGCCCCGGGTCTAGCCATCGCTGCCACAAGCGCTCGGGTACCCAAAGCCCGCCCCCAGAGGCTCGTGCGTGAAAGCTGCGCCGTCATTTGGCGCATCGGCGCTAAGCAGCCCACCGGGCGGCGGCACCCGCAGGGCCGCCGGCGAATCCGGCAAAACCTCGTACTTGCGCACCACCAGCCGGCTGAGATCTGCCCCGGGGGCGCAGCCCTGGGTCAAAAGCGATGCGGCATCGAAGAAATCCGCGGGCAGTTCGATGAGTCCCGCGTTGAGATCGGTGTCTGGCGAATCGATTTCCACCACCCCATCGATGCCGAGATCCGAGGAGGCGCTCACCACGCTGTCCGGGGAGGCGAAGAAGTGATCGGCAACGATATGGACATTACCGCCGGGGCCCCCGAACGCATTCGCGATGATTTCGCTGTTGTCCAGAATAACGAATACGGGATCGATGTTGATATCGCCCCCGCTGCCCGCACCTTCGGCAACGGAGGTAGTGATACTGCTGTCGCGCAAATGCAATAAGAATCCTACATCGAGACTAATGTCACCGGCATCAGCTTGGGCGGTCTTGACGCTGATCTGACTGTCGTTGAATAGGCGAAAGCTGTCAGTTGCCTTGACGAAAATCTCACCGGACCGACCCGCATCGGACGCGCCGCTCCTGCTTTCAGAGGTGATGCTCGCCCCATCGCGCAGTTCGATGTCCGCTGCAGTGATAGATAGCTTACCCCCCGAACCCGGCCCTCGGGTGGTCGTTGTGATGCTCCCGCCTTCCCGGATCTCCATATCCGTCGTATCGATAAACACACTCCCCGCGTCACCCTTACCTACGATGAGCTTGCGCGTGTTCGGATGCAACAAGCCGCTCTCGCTGGCAATCGTGCCCTGGTTAATCAACTCTATCCTAGCGGCCTTGGTTATACGAATGGTGCCGGCATCGCCATCACCGATGGTCGTCGTTGTGATGCTCCCACCGTCCCTAAGCTCGATATCCTTGGTGTCAATGAGTATACGTCCAGCGTCGCCGGTGCCTACCAAGATTTTCCCATCATCATTAATTTCGCCGCTTGCACTCACAATCTGCCCGCGGTTAACCACCAACTCGCCCACGTTGATTCTCAAGCGGCCACCTCGCCCTGGCCCCCACGTAGTGGCGCGGATCGCGGCGTCTTCCTTGAGTTGCAGGCGGCCCGCCTTGATGGTGATGTTGCCTCCGGGCCCGCTGCCTTCTCCCTGTCCTCGGGTTGTGGCCGATAGGACGGCTTCGAACCCCCCTTCCCTCACCGATCTGTCGAATCTCCCCTCCAGAACCACTTCGTCTGCCTTGATAGTTATATTGCCGCCTCTCCCTGAACCGTCCGTAGCGACATTGATGGCACCGCCTTGCTTGAGCTGCAGGCGCTCGGCTTTGATGGTAATGCTGCCTCCATCGCCACAGTCTTTGTCGCAGACTTCAGCGTCTCCGTCGGGCCTCGCACTGAGGGCCGATTCTGTAACTTCTTCAAATTCTGTGGTTATCCTTCTGAATCCGTTTTCGAGGATCACCTCCTTCGCGTGAATACTCAGATGGCCGCCCTTCCCTGGACCAAGGGTACTGGCCGAAATTCGGGCACCGTCCTTAAGCTGCAGGCGGTCGGCTTTGATGGTAATGCTGCCTCCATCCCCACAGTCTTTGCCACAGGCTTCGGCTTTTCCTGCTGAGTCGGCAACAATGCTCGGCCGGAAGAGGGTATCCAAACCTGGCCGTGGGTCTCGGATCGTCGTTTCTAGAACGATCTCGCCGGCGCGGATAGTGAGATCGCCCCCTCGCCCTGGCCCCATCGTGGTGACCGAGATCTGGGCCCCCTCGGTGAGCCGCAGACGGCTTGCTGTGATGGTGATGTTACCCCCACGGCCTTGTTTTGTATTGGCCAGGATGGCGGAACGGATAATGCGCCCCCTGTCATCTTCGCCTATTCCTTCCAGCACTACTTCTTCTGCCTCCTCGATGACGATATTACCCCCTCGCCCCGGCCCGTCAGTATTGACGCTGATCCGGCCGCCCCCGGTGAGCAGCAGCCGGCTTGCTTCGACGGTGATCTGGCCTGCATTCCCAATGGCGCCTGGGTCGTCGTTTTTGGCGGAGAGAAAGGCACCGTCCAGAAGGATATCTTGTGCTTTGACTTGTAGGTCGCCCCCCTTCTTCGCACCGATGGTGTTGGTATGGATCTCGGACCCATTTTTCATCACCAAAGCATCAGTTAATTTGACATCTATACTCTTGCCTGCACCGTTCTTTGTATCCGCCGAAACTTTTGATTTTTCTTCCATCACTAACCGGCCACCACGGATAAGTACGCGCCCTCCCCCCGTGGCGCGGCCCTTAGCTTCGCTGACATCAATGATCGACCCTTGCATCATATCGATCTTGCCAAGGCGCGCGAAGGATCCCGTCCCAAGCTCTGCACGCCCGAGCGTCACTTCGCCTGCCGAGGCCACGCTTGCCACATTGACCCGTCCACCTGGGGCTTGGAGCAAGCTTTTCTCTGTGATCGCAATATCCCCTCCGACCACCGATAAAGTTTTGCCTTCGAGGACCTTAAGCTTACTTTCCTGAAAAGCCATCTTTGCTGGGTGGTCTCCCAAAAACCCAAACGCCGCGGGTGAGGCTGTGCTGAGCAGGGCATCGCTCGAGGAGGGAGTAGCATCAAACCGCACCCTATCCGACAGGCGAATGAAATTCCCCGTGCTCGCATGAAACGAGCCCTGCACGTCGAGCCTGGCACTGGGTCCGAACACGATCCCATGGGGATTGAGCAAAAACAGGTCGGCTCCGGGAAAGCGCGTGGTCTTAATTGTTCCGAAAATATCGGAGCGGGAGCCGCCGGTGACACGGCTTAAGATGTTCTCCGTGGCAAGGTTGGTGTCATTGACAAAGTTAGCAGTATCGCCGCTGCCGAGGCTGAACTGATCAAAGCTGTGAAACAGATTGCGGCCGTTACTGGGGCGGGTTCCACCGTTGATATCGAAGCTGTTGCCGGCTCGGGAGACTTTAGTGCCTAAGTCTCCAGCACCCGCCGTCCGGGTGATAGTCGTGGCGACCTGCTGCGCGTGGGCGTTTGCAACCCATGCCCAGCTTAAGATCAGAGTGATGTATGTTATGTGTCGGCCCATAACCAATAGCTCTACCAAAAAAAAAGAACTTGAAGCTTCAAGCTGTACCTGGCCCCGAGGGCTCACCAAGCCCACTGCTCATTTCGCCACCCACCACAGCTCACGGATCTGATCGCCTGAGATCAAAGCGGCCCAGTCATCACAAGACCATACCACACCTTGAGAGAGGTCGCGTGGTTTCAGACGCTGTGCGCAGTGCGCGCGCAGATCCCTCACCCTGCCGAGCCGCTCCCCGCGCATCACCTGCATCTGCACGAACTGATCGAGCTCCAAGACTTCAGCCAAACCGTCAGGGCGCCGGTAGATGTGACCGTGCAGCTTGTCCTTGAACCAGTCAAAGGCTATGGTCTGCCAGCCTCGCAAGCTATGCTCTGTTCCGTCCGGCGATAGGCGCTCGAAACCGTTCTCCGCCAACGGCCACTTCCAAGGTGCCGCTTGGATCGATTTGGAGGCAGCCTGCAGGCAGGCGGTCGCCGGCCGAACACTTTGCTCCTGGCAAACGATAGCCTGGATGGATGCCGGTAGCAGTGTGTTCACCCCGGCCAGCCGATTCCAATGACTGCGTGCCTCGGCGGTCCGTGGGCGCAGGGAGAGCAGCCGAGCCAAATTGAATACCAGCGCCGCGGGTGCATCGGGATCCGCCGCGAGCTTCTCGAGCCTGGCCACGGCCGTTGGCCACAGGTCGAGGCCGGCATCGCTGCTTTCGTAGAGCGCCAGCGCCTCTAGCCCCTGGAGACTCACGCCATCGGCGGCAGCCAGCTCCCGGACCTCGGCGAGCACGGCGCTCGCCTGCTGCGGCCGGCCGAGGTAAAGATAGGCCACAGCAAGGTTAAGCCGCGCCGGTATATAGCTCGGATCGGCGTCGATGGCCTGTTTCAGGTAATCGAGGGCTTGGTTTAAAAAACCCTCCGCTTCCCCCGAGACGGCCTGTTTCAGGGCTTTAAGCATGGAACCTGCGGGGGCGGCGCGCAATAAGCTCCGAGCCCGGGTCTCCCCATCGAGGATCAGCGGCAGCCAGTAAAAATAGGCGCGCTCTGGCTTCATCTCCTGCCGTGCCAGTTGCAGATAGCAGTAACCGAGATTGTTCAGCACCTCCCGCCCCGGAAAGGTTTTCTGGAATTCCCGAAAGAAGTACACCGCATCGTCACAGTAGTCGAAATGACTGAGCCTCACCCCAAACTCGAAAAAGCCGAGCTTATTCTGAATGTCCTTTAGCCGCTGCTGGAGCAGGCCCGCGCGATCGGCGGCGCTGGCGTGTACCGACTGCACACGGGCATTGGTCTGTTGCATCCAGAAAGCGAAAAAATCGGGTTTTCCTGCCTGGTTTTTCACCAGCAGTTCCACCGGATAGCCGGCCATCGCCGCGTAGATGAAGCCTTTGTCATCGGCCGCTAACTCCTGCTCCTTGCTCGTTTGATGGGACTGCATGAAATCGGCGAGCCCGCGCGTACCGCTACGGGCGGCGAGAAAGCCGTACACCTCCTGGTGCCAAAAATCATCATGCGCAAGATGCGCTAACTCGTGTCCCAGCACAAAAGCGAGGCGCGCCTCGGATTCCGCCAGACTCGCCTGCGCGTGACAGATCGCAACGGCCTCCTTGGAGAGCACCACGTGGCCGGAAGGCAAGGCGATCGCCCAAGGATCGGCGCGGCTATTGACCACCACGAGCCGCGGCAGACGCTTGCTATTCTTATCCGCCACGGCGCGCACGCGCTCGAACACGCGGTGGGCGTTGGCGACCTGGGGGTCCTGCTCGGCCCGCACCTCCCCATGGGTGGCGATATAGAAATCGACCTCATCCCTCGCGAGGGATGACCGCGCTTCCGCAAAGCCAAGACGCACATCTGCCACTAGGAGCAAAAGAGCCAGCGCAGTCATTCGGATTGGGGCGTTCATCAGGGAGCCAGTTGCTGCATCGCGATCTCGAGCGAACGGCGCAGCTCGGCGCGGCTGCCGGGGTTGGCCTCACGCTCGAGCGCCGCGAGCGGAGCTTGCAGGCGCTCCAGCGCGGCTATTGCGCGCTTGGCCTCTTCCTCTGGTTGCGCACCCCCTTTGCTCAATTCGCTAAGCAGCTGCTGGCCGACCGTCGCTTGTTCGCGCCAATCTGCTTTGCCCAGGTCGGGGCTCGCGAGAGTCCATACGAGCATCATCCAGCGCCCCAGGGCATAGTAGTCCGCCCATGCCGTCTCTGGCCATGTCACCCCCCCGGGGGCTGACAAGAACTCCGGAAGCGTTTCTTTATCACTGCCGAAGAACGCGCGCTTGCCTACCCACAAACCCGCCCCGAAAGCCCGCCTCGGAGCGCTGGCTTGGGACTCGCTGAAGCCCAAAGCCGCGCCTTCCCAAGGCAAGGGCAGGGAAGCTTGGGCGAAAGCAGGGTGCTCCGCGCTCAGCTTCGCATAGGCGAGGTCGAGCTCGGTGTTGAGATGGGGGGATCGCGGCCACCACAGAAGGAGGGCGAAGACCACAACCGCGCTCGCCGCGACGGGTACCGCGATGCTCCAATCACCGAACCAGATCTGAAGCCGCTGCCAAAGGCTCGCCGCCGGTCTCGTGTTCCCAGGCGCGGAGGCAGCCGCTTCACTGCTAGTTAGGTAAGCGGCGACCTCCAACCAATGATGATAGCAAGCGCGGCAGCGATTGAGGTGTGCCAGCATCGTCTCGCGTCCCTCGCCGGTTAGCCGCCCGTCGATGAATTGCGCGAGCGTTTCCTCGCTCGGACAGGAAGTTGCCTGTGACGCGTCGGTGGCGGCGAGCGCGAATAAAGCCAACGTGCGGTCTTTCGTTTCCAGGGGTGCCTTAGGGTTCATACGAGTTACCTTACAATACTTGCTCGCTCTTATGCCTACTCCAGATAGAAGCCCACCCGTCGGCAGGTTCCGCGCAACTCCGCGGTGAGCTTATTCATGCGTTTATAGGGATCCCCCTGAAGGTGCAGCAGCCGTACGATGGCCGCTATGCTCAGGCCATCCTGGAACCGCAGCCGCAACAACAAGCGATCCTCCTCGGTCAGGTGCAGATGCTCGCGCAAGCGGCTGAGCAGCTCGGAGACCCGCGGGCTTGTCGGCGCCTCCGACTCCCCTTGCAAATACGCCTGTAGGGCTTCCGACATCTCTTGATCCTCGATCATCAACTGCGCATCCGGACCACGCGTTTCATCGACTTGGTTCATGTTGCCATGGAGGGCACTTTTCACCGGTTGCGATTCGATCCGGCACTTCCTGCGAATAGTCCTGACTATCTCTTCGATAAACCAGCGCTCGCGCTCTGGATATCCACCTAGGAGCCATTCGACCGCTTCATGCGCCGCGTAATGTTCCACGACGAGCAGCCGGTAGGCCGCATCCCACAGCGGATCCTGTTTTTGGTCCAACCACTGCGGCGGGCGCAGGTGGCCGAATCGCACGCGTGTGAAGTCGGTCAGCAGCCGCGCGGCGAGCGTGGTGAGAAAGGAGATAAACTGCCCTAAACCCTGCCACGCACGCACCCGCCGCCAACTCTCCGCCTCCAGCCGGTCCATCACATAGAGCAGACCCTCGTGGGCCAGGTTCTCGTCCCTGGGAAACCGCCGCTTCGCCATGGCATCCAGACGCTGCCAGTGCTCGAGCACCTTGCGCTTGGCCTCCTGGGGGGCCAAAGCAACTGGGTCAGCCGCAGGCGGGATCACGTCGGGCAACATAAGAGCACCTTCGCTCAAAGCCTTCACCTCCTATCGTAATCCTACACGGACAATAAGAGTAGACGGACGGCGAAAGCGAATTTGGCCGAAAAGTTTTTTGCCCGTGCGTGTGTGGGTCAATGAATGTGTGCGAAGACTTAGTGCTCCGCGCAGGAACGCGCCCAACGGCAGCTGCGGCCACAGGACGAGCGGCTACGTAGATGGCTCAGAGAAGAAGAACGCCCGCCCGAGACGGCAAGGGGCCGGCTTGGACGGGCCTGGGCGAGGAAGGCGAATTTCCATCTCGCGCTTCCCTCATCATCGCCATGGCCGCTTGTTCGCGGGTATAAAAAAGGCCTTCGCGAACGAAGCCTGCGCTCACCGAGCCCTTGAGGGCGGCGACCTTGCCGGAGGTATCCCGCCTCAAGACCAGTTGCTCCGGCAAACCGTCCAGCAAATGAACCGGAGCCCGGCGCCCATCCCGAAAGCAGGGCAGGTGGATGCTCCCGGTTGCGCTATCCAGATAGGCGGGAAGAAAACCGAGACCCCGATTTTCCTCGCTGATGCCACCGCGGCCCTGATAGCGGCGGTTCTCATCTTCTAGAGTCTTGCGTGTCAGCGCTTGCAGCGCTGAGCGGCTTGTGTGTATCGCACACCTCCGACATGAGTATGTCAGCCCAGTGATTTCAGCGGTGGCCGGTCATCCACGCTAACCACCGCTTCACTCCTTACACACGTACATTGCGTTTCAGATTCGCGAAAAGATTTTGGTGATTTTTCATCCACCGACTTCTGCGAACCCAATGCGCGGGGACAGAAGGGGTACTCGGCTAGCCGAAGTTCGGCCATAAGGCATTCACGGGGTCCGATTGGAGAGGAGTCGTCTTGGCTTGGCATATGAACCAGCGCTTCCTGAGCAAGGTTTCGGCTGGCTTAGTACTCATTTTCATAAATATGGCTACGTATGATTGTTGCCACTTTTTGGTTTCTTGGCTATCTTGGCTATCCTTGCCTCGAACGAGGATTGCCGAGTATGCCAAGACACAGCCCCTTTACGATCCGGCTGTCCCGACATGAGCGGGATGTGCTGGTAGATCGGGCGCGTAAGTATACCCTAGCGTTGCATAAATTTCGGTTGATGCCGATCTCACGCAGCTTTCAGAGCCGCCAGGTAATGCAACAGTTCCTCCTGGACCGCTTGATTGGCTGACAGAGTGAGGGTGAGCTG
>JBOIDL010000028.1:0-25390 GCA_050740435.1 Gammaproteobacteria bacterium | reverse complement strand
GAACCAGGGAGCGAGCTCGGGGAGAGGTGGCGGGCCTCACCATAGGTGAAGTTTTCGTAGGCCTCGTCACTGAGGTGATAAAGCCCGTGCTCCCGACACAGGGAATTGACCTCTCGCAGTGTCGCCGCGGGATAGACGGCGCCACTCGGGTTGTTAGGAGAAATCGTCACAATCGCGCGCGTCTTCGGGGTGATCGCCTGGCGAATGAGATCCAGTTTCAGTTGATAGCTCTCATCGGTCGGAACCGCGATCGGTATGCAGTTTAGCATTCTGATCGCCATTTCCTGATTGAAATAGAACGGCAGCGGCAGCACGATTTCGTCGCCCGGATCGGCGATGGCCATCAGGGCATGAAGAAACCCCATGTTGGCGCCCGCGGTGACGACGACGCGGCGTTTTTCATCACACACTACGGCGTTTTCGGTATGCAGCTTTTGAACGATCAATTCAATGAGGTGCGGCGTTCCTTGGACGGGCGCGTATTTGTGGTTTTCCGGATCCGACAGGAAATCGCTTATCCGCTCCGCGGCGCGCGCGGGCGGGCCATAAAACGCGACCCCTTGGCCTAATGAAATCGTACCGCGATGAATCCTGATAAGCTCGGTCACCGCGGGAATGATCGGTGCCTGAACGTGCAGCATCCTCTGACTTGCGGCGGTTGTTTTGGGAGCCGGAGTAGTTGCGTCGACGATCAGTGTCTCAGGCTTAACAGGCGATGCTGGGTATTGAATTGCGTCTTTAGGAACTGCATCTGATCGGCCAGGATACGCCGATTCGAGAGCGCGAGGAACTCGGCCCAATTGGGCACGTAGGGAACGGCCAACAGCGCTACTCCGGCTTCCTCGGGCCTGCGGTTGCCTTTGTGCGTGTTGCACGCCTTACACGCGGCCACCACGTTCGACCAACGATCGTATCCCCCGCGCGATAGAGGGATAACATGGTCGCGGGTGAGCTGCGATGCGGCGTACTCCTCGCCGCAATACATGCACAGGTGTCCATCGCGTAAGAACAGCTCGCGATTATTCAAGGGCGGGATGCCACGCTGACCGTGTTTGATCCCGCGCGCGCGCTTAACGGCGATGATGGAATTGACCGCGATCGACGAACGCTGACCGGTTAGCCTGGACATACCACCGAAAAAAGTGAATACCCGCTCGCCCGCGGTCCAAGCGATTCTGTTCTTGCTATAAAGACAGACCGCATGGTGCCAGGGTATCCATCGGAGCGGCGACCCGGTAACATCCAACCGCAGAATGAGTGGCGCCATAACTCAGCGTCCGAGGTACGGAATATCAATCGTGCGCGCGTTCACAGTGCCCTTACGCATAAGTGCTCCTTTGTATGCGAAAAAGAACAGGAGATCAAGTCACGGCCAGCATCCTCGACGGTATTGCCACGGCGCCTCCGGCGCTCCTACGGGCCGTGAAGCTCCAACGGCGCGCGGCCGCCGTAGGCTTCGATTGGGCTGAGATCGGCGCCGTTGTCGACGCCGTAAGGGGTGAGCTTGACGAGGTCCGCGCAGCGCTCGCGGCCGGGGAAGCGGCGCACATCGCCGAGGAAATCGGTGATTTGTTGTTTGCGTGTGCCAACTTGGCGCGGTTCGCGCGTGTAGATCCTGAGTCGGTGTTGCGGTCGGCCAATCAAAAATTCGAGCGCCGGTTTCGCTACATCGAACAGCGGTTACAGGCGCAAGGCCAGTCCGTGAACGACGCCACGCTTGCGGAGATGGATGCTCTGTGGGCGGAGGCCAAGCGGGGTGTCCCAAAAAAAAAGAGGGCGCCAAAAGCGCCCTCGAAGACCAAAAGGAGGAGGCACAGTCGAACAGACTTGTGCTGAGCTAAAAAGGGCACAATGGATGCCATGCAAAACAATAGTCGTATACTCAATAGGTTAATATCATGGATTCACCGCACCACGCCGTCGAAGAGAAGTCAAAATGCCAAGCGCTTGACGCAGCGCGTTCCGGCATTCGTCAAGCCTTGGATCCCTTTGGCGTCATGACCTCGTGTTTGGAGGTGCAGCAGGCATGGTTGCGGCAGCCGGGTGAGCTGGCCAAGCAATTATTCAAGCTTGCCGAGCAGTGCTCAAACCTGCAAATGCTGGGTTACCGGCGATTATGCGGCCAGGAGGTGGAAGACACGGGACATCCAGCGGCTTACGACGAGCGTTTCGCCGAGCCTATCTGGACCGAGCACCCCTATTACGATCTGATGAAAGAATCCTACCTTGCCTACGCGCGTTGGCTTGAGGACGCGATCGAGAATACGCCCGACGTTGCTCCGCGCATAAAACAGAAAGCCGGCTTCTGGGTCCGGCAGATGCTCAACGCCGCCTCGCCATCGAACTACTTTTGGACCAACCCGCACGCGCTTTACAAGTCGATCGCAAGTTTTGGTATGAGCACGGTTGATGGGTTAAGAAATGCCGTGAAGGATGCGTTTCGGGGCGATGTAAGCATGGTGGACGATGAGACCTTCAAGCTCGGTCACAATCTCGCCACGACGCCCGGCCAGGTCGTTTTCCGTAACCACTTGTTGGAGGTCATTCAATACGCGCCGGTCACCCAGAACGTCCACAGCCTGCCGGTGGTTATCGTCGCCCCGTGGATCAATAAATATTACATTCTGGATCTCTGCGCGCAGAAGAGCCTGGTCCGCTATTTGGTGTCGCGCGGATTCTCGGTGTTCATCACCAGTTGGAATAACCCGCGCTCGGAGAGCCGCAACGTCGGCTTCGAGGACTACATGCTGCAAGGCGCGTTGCAAGCGGTCGACGTGGCCAGGGAGGTCACGGGCGCCGCACAGGTGCATGCCGCCGGGTATTGCATCGGTGGCAGCATCCTCGCGGCATTGATGGCCTGGCTCAACACGGGGTTGAAGCGCAACCAGCCGCCCGTCATCGCACATTTTACGCTGCTTGCGGCACTGGTCGATTTCAGCGCCCCGGGCGACATCGGCGTCTTCATCGACGAGAACAGCACCGCGTTTCTGGAGAAGCTGATGGCGGACCCAGGTTATCTCGATGGGGCGGCGATGGCTTGGTCGTTTCGGATGCTGAGATCCAATAGTCTGATTTGGCATTACCTGGTCCACAATTACCTCTACGGTGAAGGGCCGCCGCCGCTAGATGTCCTCTATTGGAACACGGATACGACGCGGCTGCCCGCGGCGATGCACTCCTATTACCTTCGGGAGTGTTACGTCAATAACAAGCTCGTGCAGCCCGGCGGGCTGACATTGGGCGGAAAGCCCATCGATCTGCGATCGATAAAGCAACGCCTGTACGCGGTCGGCACGGAACAAGACCACATCGCACCTTGGAAAGAAACGTTCAAGATCTGTGCGCTCGTCCAGGCGCCAGTGCGTTATGTGCTAGCGACCTCTGGACATATCATGGGCGTCGTTAACCCGCCGGTGGAGCCGCCGAAACGCCGTTACTGGGTGGGAGCGGTAAGCGATCATGCCGATCCGGAAACCTGGCGCAATGGGATCGAAAAGACGCCTGGTTCCTGGTGGGAAGACTGGGCCCAATGGCTCGCCGACCAGTGCGGCCCCTTGGTTGCCGCCCCGCCGATCGGGAGCCAAAACCATCCGGCGCTGTGCCCGGCGCCGGGGACCTATGTGCTTGAGCGTTAGTTGGTGAGCGCAGTAGATTTATTCACAAGCTCTCACGCAAGCCGCAGGCTCGAGGTTCCGGGCGGCTTGGCGTCGCGGTCCTTATCTCGTTGGACCATGGCGTAGGCCGAGTGATTGTGTATCGACTCAAAGTTCTCTGATTCTATCGTGTAAGCGGCGATGCGCTCGTCACTATTCATCTTCAGGGCCACGTCGCGCACGATATCTTCCACGAATTTCGGGTTATCGTACGCCTTCTCGGTGACGTATTTCTCGTCCGGCCGTTTGAGCAGCCCGTACAGCTCACACGATGCCACCTCCTCGACGGCATCGATAAACTCCTCGATCCAAACGAAATCGCGTATCCTCACCGATAACGTGACATGCGAGCGTTGATTGTGCGCGCCGTAGTCCGATATGTTCTTGGAACACGGGCACAGGGTGGTGATGGGAACGAGCACCTTCACCTCGATGCTGGGAAGCCCGTCCTGAATCTGCCCGACGAAGCTGACTTCGTAATCGAGTAGGCTTTTTACTCTTGAAATAGGCGCTTCCTTAGTCACGAAATACGGAAACTTCATCTCGATACGGCCGACGCGCGCATCGAGCAGTTCCGTCATTTCCACCACCATGCGCTTGAATGATTGCACGGTGATCTCATATTCCTGGAGATTGAGGATCTCAACGAACCGCGACATATGCGTCCCTTTGAATCGATGCGGCAGGCCGACGTACATATTGAACGTGGCGACGGTGTGTTGCTCGCGCCCGGAACGATCCCGTACCACTACCGGGTGGCGAATATCCTTAATACCGACGCGGTCGATATCGATCCGCCGGCCGTCCTCACTGCTTTGAATATCGGGGATACCGTCGGCAATGTGTGCAGGGTCGTTCATGGTCACCTCGGTTGAATCCTTATGGAGGGTTAGTACGCACCACGCTCGCTCCCGGCCTTGATGCGGAAATCCCTGGGCCTCATACCCTAGCATAATCATCGGGTTTGTGTCGCGTTGTGACGGATGTTCCTCCCGGTATTAGCGGTGTGCGTGCGATAAGTTAGTGAATTATTGGCCCTTCAACGTCGGCTGCGCGGGGTCTTAACGGTGACCGCGGCAAAGCCGCGGCAAGGGGCATGAATCAGGGCAGCGCGTAATGCGCGCGCAGGATTTCTTCGGTAAACGAGGCGCGCAGATAGAATCCGCGAGGAAGGGTTGGCACCACGCGACCGGTTTCCCCGATTCCCTGGGTGCGGACGCGGCCATGCGCCCCCTTGGGCCGGATCTGCAGATAAGTCCCGTACCGGGCCGAGATCCGGCTGAGCTGACCCATGCACACCATCTCCATGATTTCGTCAAAATCGGCGCGCAATGTTGCCTCTTGATGATGGGTTGGGCTCCACAGCAGTGGTGCTCCGATGCGCCGATCGGCAGGCGCGATCGCCGAGGCCGCTTCCACCGGCACCCAAAGCACCCGTGCCAGCTTCTTACGCACCAATGATTCGTCCCAGGTGAGGCCGACGTTATCGACGAGCGGCACGGTGGTGACATAGGTCGATTCGCGCGGCCGGCCCGCGCGATCCACCGGGATGGTCTTGAGCTCAATGCCGAACCGCGGAAAATCGGGTTCCGGCAGTGAGGATGCCGAGGCCCCGAGCGCGCGTTCGATAAGCTCGCCGATCCATCCTTTTGCGCGCTTCAAATCTCTCGGCAACCGCGTTTTGAGGTCCAATGCGATTTCGGAGAGTGTCCGGCCGGCCAAGTGCTCCGCGCGCTCCAGCAGTTCTCGCTCGCTCTCGGGGGACGTGCGCGGGGTCATCGGTTATTACTGGTCGCGGAGCCGGGCCGGTCAGAGTTTGTGGCGTATACTATGCCCTGATGGCGATCATAAAGCTCCCTGAATCGATGAGAAACCGCATCGCCGCGGCGGTCACGGCGGGATATCCACATGAAACCTGCGGTCTACTGATTGGCAGGCAGGGCGCCGGTGCCATCGAGGTTCTCGATAGCTTGCAGGCGGCCAATCTCAATCAAGAACGACCGGGCGATCGCTACGAATTGGACCCCAAGGCGATGCTGGCAGCGGATCGCGATGCGCGCTCGCGAGGTTTGGAGGTCGTCGGGGTTTGGCACTCGCACCCCGACCACCCGGCGGAACCCTCGGAAACCGATCGGGCGGCGGCCTGGGAAGGTTGGTCTTACCTCATCGTCTCGGTTGCGCGCGACGGTATCAACGCCATCCGCTCTTGGCGACTTCACGGGGAGCAATTCTACGAGGAGGACGTGGCGTTATGAGCAGGGTGATCGTGCGCATACCGATGCCTCTGCGGAGCTTGACGGCGGGCACCGAGGAGCTTGCCGTCGAGGGCGCCACGGTCGGACAAGCGCTCGCATGCTTGGGCGCGGCTCACCCAGGCGTGCTGGCGAGGATTCTAACCCCCGAAGGCCAGATCCGGAGTTTCGTGAACATCTATTTGGGCCAGGAGAATGTGCACGCGATCGATGGCTTGGACACCGCGCTCCCCGAGGGGGGCGTGCTGTCGATCATACCGGCGGTCGCCGGGGGAAGTGACCCGAAAGCGAAGGAACGGCGGCTGATGGACTTGCGCGGCCGCATCAAACAGATCACCCCCGCCGAGGCGTTCGTATTACAACAGCGCGGGGTAGCTCTCATCGATGTGCGCGAGCAAGACGAGATCGCGCAAGGCAGCCCACCGGGCGCTCACCGGCTTGGACGCGGGTTCTTGGAGCTACGCATCGAGGAAGCGGCGCCTGATCTCGAACACACACTGCTCGTGATGTGCAACGGGGGCGTGCGCTCGCTTTTCGCCGCCGAGGATCTGATCCGCCTCGGTTATCGTGACGTGCGTTCGGTCAGCGGCGGGTTCACGCGCTGGAAGAACGAAGGCCTGCCGGTCGAGGCGCCCCGAGGCTTGGACCGCGATGCCCGGGAACGCTATTCACGTCATCTCATGATGCCGGAGGTGGGCGAAGCGGGTCAGCTCAAGCTCCTAAGCTCCAAAGTGCTGCTCATCGGGGCCGGTGGTTTGGGTTCGCCCGCCGCGCTATACTTGGTCGCGGCCGGAATAGGTACGCTCGGCATCGTCGATCACGATGTCGTCGATCGCAGTAATCTGCAACGCCAGATCTTGCACACCGACGTACGGGTCGGCACGCTCAAGGTCGATTCGGCGCGCGCGGCGCTCACGAGCCTCAATCCGGCGGTGACGGTGCAGCCGCGTGCACAGCGGCTCGATCGTCACAACGTCGAGGAGATACTAAATGGACATGACGTCGTCGTGGATGGCTCGGATAACTTCGCCACCCGCTATCTCATTAACGACGCCTGCGTAAAGCTCGGTTTACCCAATGTCCACGGCGCGGTGTTCCGTTTCGAGGGCCAGGTTTCGGTCTTCTGGCCAGGCGACAAACGCTTCCGAGGTCCCTGTTACCGCTGCGTCTATCCCGAGCCGCCTCCCCGGGAGCTGGCCCCGTCTTGCGCCGAGGCTGGGGTTTTAGGCGTACTGCCCGGTGTGGTCGGGTTACTGCAGGCGGTCGAGACCATCAAGCTGTTACTCGGGATCGGCGTGCCTTTAATCGGGCGCATGCTCTATTATGAAGCGCTCGCCGCGCGCTTTTCGGAGCTCAAGCTTGCCCGCGATCGGAATTGCCGTTATTGCGGCGAGGGCGCCGCGTTTCCCGGTTATGTGGATTACGAGGAGTTCTGTGACGCGGCGAGTGCTTGAAGCCCATGAGCCGAGCCAAAGATTTTGGAGAATCGCTGGAATCCTCCTCTACAACTGCGCCAAGATCTCTTCGCTCATCTCGGCGTTCGAATAGACGTTCTGAACGTCATCGAGGTCCTCCAGCACTTCGATCAAACGCATCATTTTCTGGGCGCTCTCCAAGTCGAGGGTCGCGCTGGTCGGGGCGCGCATCGTGATTTCGGCGTTTTCCGGGGTTAACCCTTGGCCAAGCATCGCGTCCTTGACCTTCCCGAAGTCCTCGGGGACCGTGACGACGTCAATCGAGCCATCGTCGTTTACCACGACGTCGTCGGCGCCGGCATCGAGCGCAATCTCCATGATTTGGTCTTCGTCGTTGCCCTTGGGGTAGGACAGCACCCCTTGTTTTTTAAACAGATACGCGACGGAGCCATCGGTGCCCATGCTGCCCCCGGCCTTGGAAAAGGCATGGCGAACCTCCGCGACCGTGCGGTTGCGGTTGTTGGTCATGCAATCAACCAGGATCGCAATCCCGCCCGGGCCGTAGCCTTCATAGCGGATTTCTTCGAACTGCTCGCCTTCGACGTCTCCCGTTCCGCGTTTGATCGCCCGCTCGACGGTGTCCTTGGACATGTTATTGGAGAGACCAGCATCCATGGCGGCGCGCAAGCGTGGGTTGCTTCCGGCGTCACCGCCGCCCATGCGGGCGGCGACCGTGATCTCGCGGATAAGTTTCGTGAACAACTTACCGCGCTTTGCGTCCTGCGCGCCCTTGCGATGCTGGATATTCGCCCACTTACTGTGTCCCGCCATGATGATGCAATATCCATTGTTTCCGAATCAAGAAATTCTACCGCAAATCCGCGCTCGGGTGATCGGGATTTGCCACGCGAGCGGCGGTGCCAGGGGTGGCATCGTGGCTGCTGCTGCACTCCAGCGTGGAACGCTTAGGGAAGCTTTGCAAAGTGTCGCGAGCAAGCCCAGATGCGCGAAGCCTCGGAGCGAGTCGCGAGACATATCAGGTAGATAGGCGAGCGACGCGCGAGCACGCGACAAAGCAGATGGGCTGCGCAGTAACTTTGCAGAGCTTCCTTAGCGGTTACGTTCACGTTCAGCCAAATACCGTTCCGCTTTTTGCTTGTTAATAGCCCTGAGCTTGGAATCAACATCCTCGAGCGTGGGCGAAGAAGTATCCATGGCGGCGTCGGGCCGCCGTTTGCGCGCACTGAGCGCCGCCCTAATCGCGATCACAATGCCCAAAAGCGCTCCGACACCGGCGCCCATCCCGGCATAGAGCGGTAACTCCATGACATCGATCATCATGGTTTTGATAGGGACCGATACGATCGAGAAGCCGGACGATGTAATGATGTAGTAGCGGTAAAGGGCCATGATCACGGCGCTCGTAAGCGCGCCGATGACCGACCACCGGAAAACCGTGAGCACTAGCTTCATCACTCTGACTCCCGTTGACGATTACGCCAAACCAGTCTCTAGCTCGCAGCGCGGATCGCCAAACGTATTGCCGTCGCTGCGTGAGCCGCTCAAAAAAGCTCGTCGATCCCTTGCTGTGTCACGTTGCGTGTTTAAACCGGCCATGCCGCAAAAAAAAGCCAATCTCCTCCGCTACGCAGTGTGACAATAGCATGCCGAAATGAGCCACCGGTAACACGACGTTATCCGTTGCATCCGGTAATAGAGCTTCGCTCACTGCCACGGTGCCATCATTGGGTCTAGCGATCTCCGCAAACAGCCGTCCCAACCCGATGCTGGCGCTCCCCGCAATGGCGCCGATCTCATATTGACCGTTCCAAGCGGGTAGGTCTCCAAGCAGACCTTGCTCTAGGCTTTTCCTTAATACTGCACGGCCGCAGGCTGTCAACGCCAACTTTGCCGCCGCGCGGCTCCCCTGATGAGGAGTGGCTAGCGTGACGATCCGGCCGGGACGTCGTGGCGGGGACTCATGGAAGAAATGACGCACTACCAGTCCTCCCAGGCTATGCGCGACGAAGTGGATCACCGGTGCGTCGATGCGGTCTGCGAAGTTTTTCAGTTCTTGGGCGTTGCGTAGCGGCTCGAAGCGCGTGCTCGGGTAGGAGAATTGGTGGGTGGTAAAGCCGACTCTAAGCAATCGCCGCCGCAAGACAGTCATGTCCCAGCCGGTCATGAAAAGACCGTGCACTAAAATCACCGCTTCCGCTCGCGGGATCATCCGCGTACGCCGAGTGTGGCCGGCACTTACGCGAACTAGGCGTCGTTCATGCCGAAAACGGGCTGACCGCGCGCCTTGGTAAAGTCGAGCAGACGCATGATCGGCACGCGTGCCCGATCGGCGATCTGGGAGTCCAACAGGATTTCATTGTCCCCGTTTTCAAGGCAGGCGGCGAGTTTTCCAAGCCCATTCATCGCCATCCAGGGGCAGTG
The DNA here is from genome assembly GCA_050740435.1 of Gammaproteobacteria bacterium. Classification (GTDB taxonomy): domain Bacteria; phylum Pseudomonadota; class Gammaproteobacteria; order JACCXJ01; family JACCXJ01; genus USCg-Taylor. The sequence goes on along the minus strand of JBOIDL010000028.1, from coordinate 15,628 downwards.
TCCACAGCTCTTGCAGGTGGCGCTGCGGCCGGCCGTGGGCGCCTCGATGAACTGTTTTCCCGGAGCAGCCTGCTGCATCCTGTAAAAGATGCCTTTGTCAGTGGCCACAATGAATTTGGAAGCATCGAACTCGCGCGCCGCCTTGATGAGCGCGCTCGTCGAGCCGACGGCGTCCGCCTGCGCCACGACCGACGCAGGGGATTCCGGATGCACCAAGACCTTGGCATCGGGGTGCTGCCTGCGGAGCGCTTCGAGCTCGAGTCCTTTAAATTCTTCATGCACCACACAGGCCGCGTTCCAAAGGACCATGTCGGCGCCGGTCTGCTCGTGGATATAGCCGCCCAAATACTTATCCGGCGCCCAGAGAATTTTCTCCCCGCGCGCCGCGAGGTGCGCGACGATGTCGACCGCGCTGCTCGAGGTGACGACCCACTCGGCGCGCGCCTTGACCCTGGCACTGGTGTTGGCATAGACGACCACGGTGCGATCGGGATGGGCATCGCAAAAGGCCGAAAACTCGTCGGCCGGGCAGCCGAGATCGAGCGAGCAAGTCGCTTCCAGATCCGGCATCAGCACGCGCTTCTCGGGGTTCAGGATCTTGGCGGTCTCGCCCATGAAGCGCACGCCGGCGACGACTAAGGTCGATGCCGGGTGCTCATAACCGAATCGGGCCATATCCAGGGAGTCGGAAACATGGCCTCCCGTCTCGTCGGCAAGCTGCTGCAGCGCCGAGTCGGTGTAATAATGTGCAACGATCACCGCTTTTCTGTCCCTCAGCAGGCGCTTAATCGTGCTCACGAGACGCGCGCGTTCCTTCGCATCGAGCTGCTCGATCACCGTTTCCGGCACCTCGTACGAACGTGTATTTACCGGGTGACGTTCCCGAATCGGGCTAAAACTGATCATATTTCTAGGATTCTAGCGGAAACTCGATAATATTCCTCACTGGCGCGCGCCGCTGTGCCATTCGACACGCAAACTACGTGATAAATTCCACCACCTCGCGGCGAATGACGAGTATTCGCAGCCTGTGGTCTCGGATGATGAACCGCACGACGCCGGTGGGGACCGCGGGATGAGGATAGTCGTAGGTAGGGTGCATGCCACGCTAATCACCGCGCGCCGTACCCCGCACGGCAATCGATAACTCCCGCAGTTGCGCATCGGGGACAACGGCGGGAGCGGCCGTGAGCGGACAGGCAGCCGATTGTGTCTTCGGAAAGGCGATGACATCGCGGATCGAGGAGGCGCCCGCCATCAGCATGACCAGGCGATCCAAGCCGAATGCGATCCCTCCGTGGGGCGGACACCCAAAGCGCAGCGCGTCGAGCAGAAAGCCGAATTTCTCGTGCGCTACCTCCTCACCGATCCCGAGCAGCCGGAACACCGCTTGTTGCAGCTCCCGGAGGTGGATACGAATGGATCCGCCTCCGATTTCGGTGCCGTTCAAAACCAGGTCGTAGGCGCGGGACAGACAATCGCCCGGCGAGGACTCCAGGTGCGACTCATCGCCGATCTTGGGCGCGGTGAAAGGATGATGCAACGCTACCCAGCGCCGCTCTTCCTGGTTGCGCTCGAACATCGGGAAGTCAACCACCCACAGCGGTTTCCAATCACTCACGGCGAGGGATAAATCCTGTCCAAGCTTTAAGCGCAAGGCGCCCAGCGCCTCATTCACGATCTTGGCTTCATCGGCGCCGAAGAATACGAGATCGCCATTCTCCGCCCGTGTACGATCGAGGATGCCATGAATGACCTCATCGGGGAGAAATTTCAAGATGGGTGATTGCAACCCGCCGCGGCCGCGTTCCCGTTCATTGATCTTGATGTAAGCGAGGCCTTTCGCGCCGTAGATGGCCACGAAGTCCGCGTAGCCGTCGATCGTCTTGCGCGTCAGTTCCCCCCCCTGCGGGGCCCGCAGGGCGGCCACGCGGCCACTCGATCGATTCGCCGGAGCGGAGAAAACCTTGAGCTCGACCGACTTAACGAGATCGCCCACATCGACCAGCTCCAAAGGAATGCGCAGATCGGGCCGGTCGGTTCCAAACCGGCGCATCGCCTCATGGTAGCTCACGCGCGGGAACTCGGCGGGAAGCGCTACGCCGAGAGCGTCTTTAAACAGTTCCCTGATCATCTCCTCCATGAGAGCGATGATCGCGGTCTCCTCCATGAAGGACGTCTCGATATCGATTTGTGTAAACTCCGGTTGACGGTCGGCGCGCAGATCCTCGTCGCGGAAGCAGCGCACGATCTGGTAATAGCGGTCCATGCCCGACATCATGAGCAACTGTTTGAAAAGCTGTGGGGATTGCGGGAGTGCGAAGAATTTTCCGGGATGGGTGCGACTTGGGACCAGGTAATCGCGCGCCCCTTCCGGGGTAGCCCGCGTCAGCATCGGGGTCTCGATTTCCAGGAAGCCGTGCTCGTCGAGGAAGCGCCGCAAAATCCGGCAGACCTGGGCGCGCAAGCGGATGTTCCACTGCATCTTGGGACGCCGCAGATCCATATAGCGAAACCGGAGCCGCGATTCCTCTTGGACGCCCTCTTCCTCGAGCTCGAACGGCGGCGTCTCGGCGCTATTGAGGATTTGTATCCCCTGCGCGAGGATTTCCACGGCCCCGGTGCTCAAGCTGGGATTCTCGGTGCCGGCGGGGCGCGGCCGTACGCGGCCCCTCACCCTCAAGACGTACTCGCTACGGACACGCTCGGCGACGCTAAAGCTTGCGGGGGTACTCGGGTCAAAGACGATTTGTACTAGCCCCTCGCGGTCGCGAAGATCGATAAAAATCACACCGCCGTGGTCACGCTGATGGTGCACCCACCCGCAAACCTCGACCTCTTTGTCTGTATGCGTAAGACTCAATTGCCCGCAGTAGTGACTGCGCACCGTACCCCCGACGTTCGCTTTGCAACGAAAACGGCAATGGTACGGGCTGGTTCAAACGAGCGCAACGCGGGCAGATCAATCCCTTGAGGGCCGTCAAAAACAAACCAGCGTGTGGTCGCCTCAATCGGCCGTTGTGGTCGGCGATTTCGACTCGGCCGAGGCACTCGTGCTGGACCCGCTTCCGGTCTCGTCTTTTAAAGTAGCGGCTTTTTCGGTCTTATCCTCCCCTTTGTCGCCGGCTCGCGTGCCCTTGTCCTTGAAGTCCGTGGCGTACCAGCCCGAGCCCTTGAGCCGGAATCCGGCCGCGGAAACCAATCTTCTTAAGCTTTGAGCGTTACAGGTGGGACATTGCGAGAGCGGCTCATCGCTGATCTGCTGTAAGACCTCAACACGCTGGCCGCAATCGGCGCATTCATACTCATAGAAAGGCATGAGAAACTACTCGTTTTGTGGATCCGCTATACCAACATAACGGCTACCGCTGAAAAATCAAGAGCGTCCAGCGCGGTGGCGCCGGCGTCCCTGCAGGGATCTGTGAACCCGTAGTTCGCTTTTTTCTCCGTTGCGCATTCGGTATCATCTTCCCTGCTCGATACACGGGCCGTTAGCTCAGTCGGTAGAGCAGCGGACTTTTAATCCGTTGGTCGATGGTTCGAATCCATCACGGCCCACCAGTAAACAACGAATGGATCCGCGTCGATGTCCTATGTTCTGCTCGGTGCGTTGCTCTCTGCCTCTTTCGTAATCGGCCTTGCCTGATACGGTGGCTCCACCACTCGTTGTCGATCTTGATGGGACGCTGATCCGGACCGATCTACTGTATGAGACCGCGCTGCGGGCGGGCGGGCGGACGCCGATAAAGTCGATGGCCGCCGCGGTTTACCTGTTGCGGGGAAAGGCCGCGCTGAAGTCGTTTTTGGCTGAGGCGGGGGCATTAGACGTAGCGACGCTCCCATACAACGAGGAGTGCATCGCCTTCCTCCGCCGGGAACGGGCACGGGGACGAAAGATCATTCTGGCGTCCGCCTCGGACCAACGGCTGACGGACGCGATTGCGAAGCACCTCGGGCTCTTCGAGGAGGTGTACGGAACGGGCGCCGATCGGAATCTGGGTGGCGCGGCGAAGGCAGACCTCTTGTGCGCAATGTACGGGGAACGGGGCTTTGATTATATCGCCGACCGCAAGGTCGATATGGCCGTTTGGCGACGGGCACGCAAGGCGCTCACGGTGAATGCGTCGCCGGCTTTGCGCCGGCGACTGGAGGGCGTGCACGGCGACGTCGAACATATCGCCCCCGATGGGCGGGGTCTGGGCCAAAGGTTAACTACCCTGCTCAAAGTGCTGCGTCCACACCAGTGGGTCAAGAATCTCCTTATCTTCGTGCCGATCCTGACGGCACACCGGTTCGAACCGGCGGTCCTACTCACGGCGATGCTGGCCTTCGGTTTGTTCAGCGCCGTTGCCTCCAGCGTGTATGTGCTGAATGATCTGCTCGACCTCGAAGCCGATCGCCGTCATCCCCGGAAGCGGCACCGTCCTTTCGCGAGCGGCGCGGTTCCGATTGCCTGGGGCATGGTGCTGGCCCCGCCGCTGTTGGGTCTGGGGTTCGGGCTGGCCGCTGTGACCATGCCATGGCAATTTTTGCTCGCCTTGGGGCTTTACTACGCGCTGACGCTGAGTTACTCGGTGTGGCTCAAGCGCCACGTGATCGTCGATGTCATCTGCCTGGGACTGCTCTACACGCTGCGCATCATTGCCGGTGGCTTAGCCGTCGCCATCCCGCTTTCGCCATGGCTGCTGGCGCTGTCGATGTTTCTATTCCTCTCCTTAGCCATCATGAAGCGCATGGCCGAACTGCAGGATGCCCGCAGAACGGAGCGCGAAGTGATCGCCGGCCGTGGCTATGAACCGGATGACTTACCGGTGTTGCAAGTGATGGGGATCGCCAGCGGCTATATCGGGGTGTTAGTGCTGGCCCTGTACATAAATAGCGTGACAGTAACAGAACTGTACACGTCGCCGATGATTCTTTGGGGAACCTGTCCGCTCTTGCTCTACTGGATCAGCCGGCTGATGATGAAGACCCATCGCAGCCAGATGCACGACGACCCGATTGTGTTCGTGGCCAAGGATCCGATCAGCCTGTTCGTAGGATTCTGCATCGTGTTCCTCATGTTCTTGGGGGCGTACCTGTGACGGCCCGGGATCTAGTCTTGCGCTATGCGCTCGATCGGGCGGCGACGGCCGAATGCGTCAATGGCCATGCCAGCTCGAGTACGCCCAAGGGATGATGCACAGGGCAGTTGAGCTGCACGGTTGGGGTCGGGTCAGCCGTGCCTGGGCCGCGGTAGCGTTGCCGGAGACACGCGCTGAGGCCATCGAGGCCCTGCGGTCCGTGCGAGACGGCACGGTGATCGCCTTCGGGGGCGGGCGCAGCTACGGCGATATGGCCCTCAATAGCCATGGCCGGGTCATCCTCACCGCACGGCTAAATCGGATCCTATCATTCGATGCCGCCAACGGGGAAGTGGTCTGCGAACCGGGCGTCACCTTTCACGATTTGCTGCACCAATTCCTGCCCCGCGGCTTTGCCGCACCGGTGAGCCCCGGCACGGGCTTCGTCACCATCGGCGGGGCCGTGGCCAATGACGTCCACGGCAAGAACCATGACATCGCCGGGGGCTTCGGGGACCATGTCCGCTGGATCGATCTGCTGCTGCCTGGCGGGGACACCGTGCGCCTTTCACCCGGGCATCGACCCGAGTGGTTCAACGCCACGATCGGCGGCTTGGGGCTCACCGGCATCATGCTCGCGGTCTGCTTTACCCTACGGCGTGTACCCGCGAACGCTGTCCGGGTCGAAGAGCAACGGATCCCTGATCTGGACGCCTTCTTCGCGGCCTTCGAGACCGCACGCACGCGTTGCACCTATTCGGTGGCTTGGATCGACGCATTGGCCGGAGGCGCACGCCTGGGCCGCGGCATTCTCGAGACCGCAGAGCACTCCGAGGCCACGCTATCGAGGCCACCGCCGCGGCGCCTGGGCGTGCCCTTCGACCTCCCCTCCGCCGCCCTCAACCCGTGGACCGTGCACGCCTTCAACGCCCTGTACTATCGCCGGGTGCCGCCGGCGGGCCGTCAAATCGATCGCCTGATGGAACAATTCCTCTATCCGCTCGATGCCATCCTGGACTGGAATCGCCTGTACGGCCGGGCGGGTTTCTACCAGTTCCAATGCGTGGTGCCCGAGGTCGAGAGCCCCCGGGCCATCCGGCGCCTCTTGGAGGAGGTCGCGCGCGCCCGCGCGGCCTCGTTCCTGGCCGTGCTCAAGACCCTCGGCGGCGAGGGCCAGGGGTTGCTGTCGTTCCCGATGCGCGGCTACACGCTGGCGCTCGACCTCCCCAGGCGCTCGGGGACCGAGGGGCTAATCGCCCGCCTAGGGCGGATAACGCTCGACTGTGGCGGGCGCGTCTACCTCGCCAAGGACGCCTGTCTGCCAGGAGAGCTGTTCCGGGCCATGTATCCCAGGCTCGATCGCTTCCGCGCCGTGTTGGACGAGGTAGACCCTCATGGCCGCATGAGCTCGGACCTCTCACGCCGCCTCGGGGTCCGGCCGCAACAACGTTTATCACCTGTAATACAGGAGAATTCAAACTTGGGCAATTCAAATAGGAGGTGCGGGCCAAGCATCCCCGCGACGCAAGCCATGAGCATGACTGCAACGCGAGAGACCATTAACGATGTGCAAGCGCTAGGCGGCCGGCAGGCGACCGTCAAACCTGAGCTGTTGACCGTCGAGGACGCCAAAAAGCTAAGCGTGGCGGAGACCACCGAGCTATTTCGCAACCATTTGAACCCCGGCCAGATCCATTTCCTCAAGCTCTTGGGGTTCAATGAGATCGTCGTCGAGAGCGCCGAAGGCATGTATTACATTGATAAACGCGGCCGCCAGATCCTCGACTTCTTCGGGGGATTCGGGTCACTCGCGCTCGGGCACAATCACCCGCACATCCTGGCCGCGCGCAAGCGATTTCAGGAGGAGAAGCGCCACGAGATCGCCATCGCCTTCATGTCGCAGTACGCCAGTGCCCTGGCCAAGAACCTCGCCGCCATCGCACCGGGAGACCTAGACATGGTGTTCCTCGGCTCTGCGGGCTCCGAGGCCGTCGAGGCGGCGCTCAAGGTGGCCGAGAAGGTCCAGGGACCTGGGCGTTCCACGGTTGTCTATGCCGAGCGCTCCTTCCACGGTAAGTCGCGCGGGGCTCTGTCGGTCACCGATTCGGACTTCTACCAGTCGACCTTCCGGCTCTTGGATAACCGTGTCCGCATCCCCTTCGGTGACGCAGCTGCACTGGAAGCGGCGCTCCAGCGCGACCGCTCGATCGGCATCGTGATCCTGGAGACGGTGCAGGGCGGCGCCGGGGTCGTCCTCGCACCCCCCGGATACTGGAAGGAAGTCCGCCGGCTGTGCGACCGCTACCACGTGCTTTGGATCGCCGACGAGGTCCAATGCGGCGTCGGACGAACCGGCCGCTTCTTTGCGTTCGAGCACGAAGGGGTGGTGCCGGACATCGTCACGCTGGCCAAGTCGCTCGGGGGCGGCAAGGCGGCCATCGGCGCCATGATCGCCCGACGCCCGCTGTACATGGCGGCCTATGGGACGCCCAAGACCGCCCTCATCCACGGGCCCGCGACCTTCGGCGGAATGGGGGAGACCTGCTGCACCGCGATCGAAGCCCTGAACATCCTCTACGATGAAGGGCTCATCGACAACAGCGCCGCACAAGGCGCCTACCTCCTGGAGCGGCTGCGGAGGCTACACGGCAGGTACCCACAGGTCCTCAAGGAGGTGCGTGGTCAGGGACTCATGGTGGGGGTCGAATTCCAAGACTTCAGCCAGACCCTGCCACTCGGCCTGCGCCGCATCGTCTCCGTCCTCGACGACAAACTGCGCGGCAGCCTGTGCGGCTTCGTCGGCAGCCTGCTGCTCAAGGACCACAACATCCTGGTGGCCTTCACCGAGTACAACCGCAACGTGATCCGGCTCGAGCCCCCGCTCATCGTTACGCGCGAGCAGATCGAGACCTTCGTCGCGGCACTCGATGCGGTCCTCTCCCGTGGGGTCACCGGAATCATCACCGATTACGCGAAGAACTTTCTGCGCAAGGGGCTCGGGTAGCTATACGATGGCAGGGACACGGACCGCCCCCTCCAAACGGCAGGAGGCAATGTCAGGCCGCCTCTCTAGCCCTGTGGATCTGCTTGGCATCCGCGCCCCGACTCGATAACATGTTGGCAATGCAGCGGGTTAACTCATGCATAACAGCTCCATTGGAACTAGAGGTCATCGTTCATGAAGCAGCACCCTATCGTCGTCATCGGCGGCGGTTACGCCGGTCTACTTGCCGCACGACAGCTCGCTTCGGCGCAGATCCCATTTACGTTGTACGAAGCATCGAAAAACGTCGCCGGCCTCGCCTCCACTTTCAAGGATGTCGAAGGTTACAGCTACGACTTTGGGACCCATCTCATCACGAACCGGTTGGCGCAGACGCTCGGTATCGAAGCGCGATGCCGGGATGTTGAATACTTCGGTGAAAGCGTGGTCCTCGGGGGAAAGGTCTACAGCTATCCATTCGGCCTCGTAGCCGTCCCGAAATTCAGCTTGAGCGCGCTCAAGCAGCGCTTGAGCGGCTCACCCGCTGCAGCCGCGCTGGATGCTGCGGCATGGACCGAAGCGACCCTGGGTCCCGAACTCGCCCGCGAGGTCGCGATCCCGCTCATGGAGAAGCTGACAGGCGTCCCGGCCACGGAGCTGTCGCCGGCGATCAGCAATAAGCTGCCCAATGTCTTGCAGACGGTAATGCTGCGGATCGCTGGGCGTCTCTCGCGCAAGGCCGTCGCTATCGGCTACTGCCAGGACCTGCCAGAGAAGGCGAGCGTCTGGCATTCCTACCCGACAGGCGGGATCGCAATGATTTGCGAGCACCTGCTGAACGGTGTCGACGGCAATGTCAAGCTCGAATCACCTGTCCAGAAGATTCACGTGGAGAATGATGCTGTCGTCGGTGTCGATGTGAATGGGCAGACCCAAGCCGCGGCGGCGGTCGTCAGTACAGCACCAGTCAACGTTCTGCCGAGGCTGATCTCCGGTACGGACCACCTCGAGTACTTGAAGGAATTCCGCTACAGCAACATGATCTTCGTCAATTTATTCGTCAATGGTCGGAGCCTGATGCCAAACGTGGCAGTGTGGTTCCCGGAAAAACAGTATGATTTCTTCCGCGTGCAGGAGCCGCCCATCTCCCTGCCTTGGACAGCTCCCGAGGGCCAGACCTATTTCACCGCCGATATTGGCTGTCATGTGGGGGACCGGCTTTGGAATGCGGAGGACGACGCGCTCGCCGCGAACTGTCTCGACCAGCTCCAGTCGCTCGTGCCCGGCATTAAGTCACGTTACAGAGGCGCTCGCGTACTGCGTACTAAGATTGCTTATCCTGTCTACCTTCGTGCCTACGAGGAAGAACGGAAGAGTTTCTCACGTGACTCCGGTATCAAAGGTTTGTACAGTGTAGGGCGAAATGGCGAATTCGCCCATATTCTGATGGAAGACGTCTATCTTCGGACCACTCAGCGTGTCGGCAGAATGATCGAGGATCTCAACCGCGTTTCCGGTCGGCATCGCCCTCACTGAGCGCGTCCGGCGCATCCACGAAGGAGTGTAAATCGATGTATTTTGCTCAACCACGGCCCGTCCTGCTCGGATCGCGCTATCTCCCGAGCCACAAAGAAAACCGCATGAAAAATGAGGGCGGCGTCGAATACGCCCGCAAGCTGTTCTACGACGGAGTTAATCCGAACCTCGTCTTCTTGTTGAACAATCGCTTTCTCTGGATGCAGAAATTTATCGATCCGGATAAGAGCTGCGGTATCGAGGTCGGCTGTGGCCAAGGATATGGCAAAGATATACTGAAAGCTAAATCATACTTACTCACCGATCACGCAGATTACGAGTGGCTAGATGTTAAACACGTCGATGCTCTCAACACGCCTTTCGAGGATAGTGCCCTTGACTTCGTTGTCGCCTCGAACATGATTCATCATGTACCGTTCCCGAAGATTTTCTTTAAGGAAATGCAGCGCATCCTCAAGGTGGGCGGGCGAATGCTGATCCAGGACGTGAACTGTTCCCTGCTGATGCGTGTCATGCTACATCTCATGCGTATCGAGGGCTATTCGTACGATGGCAACGTGTTCGACCCTACCACACCGGTCAACGACGCCAACGATCTTTGGTCTGGGAACAACGCGGTACCCAATATGCTCTTCGACGATGAGGATCGCTTCCATCGGGAAATCTCCTTCTTCCGGATTACTGATCGAGGGTACAGTGAGATGTTAACGTACCTGGCGAGCGGCGGCGTCACCGCTAAAGCGTTCTTCATCCCCTTGCCGCGCTGGTTGCTTCAGACCTTGAAATGGATCGACGATGGGATGGTGGCGCTCGCGCCACAGATCTTCGCGCTCCAGCGCCGGATCGTACTTGAGCGAATCGCCTAGACGATCCACGTCCCCAGGTCGAAAAAACCGCGTGTTGGACAGCATGGTATCGTCCGAGATCGTGAGCCGATGGAGGGGCGGAGCGATCTGGTGTTCTAGATCCGCGAGGTCGATACCCTGAACCGGATCCCGATCAGGACCCTCCCATGCCGGGTCGCGCGCCGCGAACCGCTCTGCGAGGACGTCATGGGGCTGTGGCTGCGCCTGCTGCCGAAGGCCGAGCGCCTTCAGTTCCTGGCCGGCCAGTACATCGACATCCTGCTGGCGGATGGCCGCAGCCGCTCGTTCTCGCTCGCCAACGCCCCCGGCGATGCTCGGTTCCTGGAGCTGCACATCCGCCATTACCCGAACGGGGCCTTCTCCGACTTCGTGTTCTCCGGGATGCACGAGGGCACCCTCCTGCGGATCCGGGGTCCTCTCGGGGGCTTCGTGCTGGACGAAGCCTCGGCGCGCCCCATCATCTGTATCGCCGGTGGGACCGGTTTCGCGCCGATCAAGGGGCTCATCGAGCATGTCCTCGCCCGCGGGATGAATCGCCCGCTCCATCTCTACTGGGGTGCCTGCAGCCAGGGGGATCTCTATCTCGATGGGCTCGCGCGCGGCTGGGCGGAGCGGTACGTCGACCTCCGCTATACGCCGGTTTTGTCCGATCCGAGACCCGACGAGCCTTGGTCCGGGCGCACCGGCCTCGTGCACGAGGCGGTGATCGAAGACTTCGGAGCACTCGGGGAGTACGAGGTCTACGCCAGCGGGCCGCCGCCCATGGTCGAGGCCATCCGGGCCACTCTGCCGCAGAAGGGGCTGGATCCCGGGTATCTGTACTCCGATTTCTTCGGAGGGGCGAGCGCCGCACGGCCCTCGTACTGAGATCGGGAGAGAGCCTGGCCTCGACCATTTAAGGCTATCTGAGAGAGCGGGTGGCCACAGTCACTGAACCTTGCGTGAAGATGGTCTGGCCTGAAAAGGTTCGATCCCCGAGGGACGGTTGCGGAGTACACTGGTATCAAAGTTCAGCGGAAGATAGGGTGTGGCTCCCAATGCAGAGAGGAATTCAGCCTTTGCTGCAAATTGGTAAGGTCGGTGTGTAAAGAACCGGTGGTACGTGGTCTGAGCGTGAGGCGCGAACAGATGGGGGGTGATAAGGAAACTCATCGTCATGGGGAGAGCGGCGAGTACGGGCATACAGAGGGCCACGAGAATGACAGGCCTTACCTTGAGAAGACAAAAGAGCACAAGGAGGCTTGGTACGAGCACACGTTCGCCAAAATTCCCGATGTTCAGAAGGAGTTGCGGCGAAGCGAAATACGCGACCCAGGTACAGACCGCAAACGTGAGCGGGAAACGCAAGTCCTGCCAGCGTCTATTCTGATACATATCCCACAGTGCCCACAGCACTGCGGCAACGAGCAGCACTGCGAACAGGCCGTTGAGAGCCACGCCTACCCAGTACAAGGCGTCAAGACCTGCCAAGTGTGATGTCTTATCGGGGAATTCGAATATATGGAAGGGTCCCTGCTTCATTATAGTGTACCCCTTATAGGCGAGGAAGGCCCCGAGTGAGTCACCGATGTCCTTACCAGGCATCGCGATCACCGCTCCTACAGAGACCGGTCTCCGGGCCACTGTGTACCACAGCAATAAGCATAGGGCAGGCAGAAGCCCTGCCACGATCTTGCCCCTGGGGAAACCGATCCATCTCTGCGGTTGCCGAGTGGCCTCGGCAATTAGGAGCAACCCTACAAAAACCGCGAAGGTCGCCGCGTGGCAAAAGAACAGAGCAAGGGCAAAGCTTCCTAACATCGCAACGGTTTGCCGCCCTTGCAGATACCACACGTACACAAACATGCTCAGCAGTAGGAGCGATACCTGGTAATTGATGTACCCATTCCAGAAACCGGAGTCTACAGCAGTGGTCGTCGTCAAGACCAATAGCAACTTTCCCCAATGAGCAGGGTGTACCGAGCGGGCGATGAGCGTCAGGACTACCATAAGGCTGATCAAATACCCACACAGCCAAATCTTACCCGCAACGAGGGGTGACACGACCAGGTTGACCAAACCGAGCATTATTTGGGTCAGAGAATTGGGGATGGGATAACGCGCGAACTCAAACGCGGCCGCGGCGCCAGGGCTTCCCTTGAAAAGAGCGGCCACCACATGCCCCTGATACAACCATTCCGGGTAATCCTGCAACGCCGGATAGGGAGACGCCAATATCCATACCATGACGGTCCCGACGTAAAGCCAGGCGCACGCGCCCGCGGCGGTGTCAACCGTAGCGCCCAAGGCGCTGCAGGCTACCCCTTTGCGGTTCACAATTGCACCCTCACGCCATGTGTGCAGATCGATGTTCCCCAACTGGCAGTGAGCAAACAGCTTCTAAGACAGCCATTAGCAAGCCAGGGTATATTATCCCGAGGGTAGCCTCCCCCTTCTAACCTACAAAACTGTCATTTTCAATTTGTGATTATATTGTAACCGATTAATTTACAATAAGTACTTGATCTATACCCATGGACACATGATCGGACAACTTAAGAGGAGCGTGAGCACATATAAGATTTGTGTACTATTCGGAGGCACCGGTTTTATCGGCACTCACTTCGCCCGCTATCTGTTAACGAATGACATTGCTGAGAAAGTCTTTCTGGCTGACCTCCAACCGATCGAGCGTGGGGCTTGGCCACAAGGTCTGCTAGAGCTAGGTAAGAGCGGGCAGATCGAACATGTGCCGATTGATGTGCGCTGCCCCATCCAACATCCTGCTCTACCCGAGCGGGTTGATCTGATTGGAAACTTCGCCGCCGTGCATCGAGAACCAGGCCATGAAGCCCACGAATACTATGCAACGAACCTTCCTGGCGCGGAGAATGTGTGTGCCTGGGCTGAGAAAGTTGGTTGCCAGCGCATTATTTTCACGAGTAGCATCGCGCCATATGGCCCTACTGAGGAGAATAAAGACGAACGATCCTTGCCTGTTCCAATTTCTCCATATGGAGCATCAAAGTTGGTGGCCGAAAAAATTCATATTGCCTGGCAGCGTGCAGGTAAAGACCGCCGCCTGCTAATTGTCCGCCCGGGAGTGGTTTTTGGAGCGGGGGAACAAGGCAACATGACCCGCATGATACGAGCATTATTAGGACGGTACTTTTTCTACATAGGGAACCGTCAGACCCGGAAGGCGGGCGGCTATGTAAAGGAACTCTGCCATTCGCTCGCGTGGGCATTGGCACGGCTAGAAACGCAAGGGATCAACGTCGAGTTGTTCAATTTCTCAATGGACCCGACTCCTAACGTCGAGGAGTATGTTCAGGCTATCTGCCGTGTGGCTGGTGTAGAGCGATTTGTGCCTTCGGTTCCCTACCATCTGTTGCTGGCGGCGTCTTATGCGGTAGAAGCGGTGGGCCGTCCTCTCGGTATTAACCAACCGATTAGCCCAATTCGTATCCGCAAGTTGGTGCGATCAAACAACATTGTTCCCAGTTTACTTTGTCAGGCCGGATATCAATACCAGTATACCCTCGACCAGGCACTGGAAGATTGGCAGCACGATAATCCAGAGGATTGGGCGAAATAAGAAAGATTTCCGACTCGCAGCGAGCGAACAATGACAAACCAGCAAGTTGATGTTGTGGTGGCAGGTGGAGGTTGCGTGGGTCTCGCGGCTGCGTACAAAATCAATACGGAGCATGGCCTCCCCCGGCTCGCGGCGCATGTCTGCGTGGCCACCATCGTGCGATGGCCTGGCTTGGGGGGGTTGTCTGAAGAGGAACAAGCGGGAAGTACGCTATGGCTTTCATCTTCTGGGTGTACTCGATGCGCGAAACCTGAAAATCAACCCTCCCGTAGCCCAACGTTCGCAGAGGGTAGCCAGCCGGCCGAACGCCGCCAGTGGATGAAAGCGTCGCGGTTCGCCGAGCGTCCAATCGAGCGCCAGCGCCGCGGCCGCAATCAGCAGGGCCGTCATGCGCGGGCCGTGCAGCCTGATGGCGAGCGGATAGGCAAGTTCGAGATACGGCCGCTACGCACCGGCTCCGACGGCAAAGCGCATCCAAGTGACTCGCCACGCTCGTTTCTCGCGTCCGCGGTTGCATCTGATCCGCTTCCATGGCGTGTTCGCGCCCGGAGCGAGGCTCGTACGAGCGACGGACGAAGGCGGCCTGCTTGGTGCGCCGAGGACGCAACGCCAAGCTGCGTCCCTCTCTAGATCTCTATGAACTGACCGCCTAATTTATGAGCTCGATTTTGACGTCCACCTCTTGAGTCTGACTGCCTTTACGAGTCCCTGTGGCAATCGCCGAAACCCTAGCATCTGCCGGTCCCGTATTGAAAGCGCCCGCCAAAGCCTGTACTGGAACCGCAAACGCTATGTGAGAACCGCTACAAGGGAGAAAATCTCCCACCGGCACAAGCGTACCCAATCCAATGGTCGCTTGAACGACAAGCGCACTCACGTTGTAGATTTGCCTGGCGTCACACGCCACCAAACCGGTCACGATGGCCGTGGTACCGCCGCTGGCGAGCTTCGCGTGCTTATTCACGCCGAGGAAAGTGACATCGGCCATGGCCGCTTTGCTGGCGACCAAGAGAACCCCGAGGGCCATCAGCCCACGCGCGAAGCGTAGGCAACAGTGGAAGGACTGGTTAAAATCTATTCCCCGCGGTCTTGCCGCGGGGACCTTAGCGATGGGGTTTCCAAAGGGGAGAGGCGCAGCTCTCCCCTTTGCTCGCCCCACGGGGTTGCATACCCCGTGGGGGCGAAATCTAAATTTACTTTGATGTCGATTCATTGTTGTTTCTCCTTTTCTCTGCGATATGTACGGGCAAAACACCCGGCCGTAACGTTCTCCTTTTTTTAATTATCGCACGCAGCACTCTACCTACGGACCATGATGGCACCACCGTCAATACCACGCGCTATCTTCCCCTACGGAAGATAAGATAAGGTAAGTCCAAATCAAAGTAAACCGCTAAGTTGGCTCGAACCCACGAGGCCGATCAGGCAACGTATTGATGCCCTAACCCAGACACATGTACTCTTGTCAGAGAACCCACTAGTATAACGATTCTATAAAACATTTACTTGTATGGGTTGCGGTGCCATCATGGCCTTCCAGGCATATTCATGGTCTGGAGGGTGGCGATGGCGGGAAAGACGAGGCGACCGGCGCTGGTGATTT
>JBOIDL010000027.1:0-26305 GCA_050740435.1 Gammaproteobacteria bacterium | reverse complement strand
CTTGCTACGCTTGGTTGGCCTGTGGCAACAATTTCAGCAGGCGCATATCGCCGTGCAACGGCTAGGCGATGTCATGAACGCCCCGCCAGAGTCCTATGCGCTCATCCTCTATTTACGCCAACCTGCTGTACGAGCAAGTGCACGGTCGCAAGACGGCGGTAAAGCCGAAGACCCACGTGCAGTTTCTGCATCGGCTCCAGGCTGTGCTGCCGGTCGGATGCCGACCGATCTTGGTGACGGACGCGGGCTTCAAGACGCCTTGGTTTCAGGCCGTGGAGGCGTTGGGATGGTACTGGGTGTCGCGGGTGCGCGACCGGCGCTACGTCAAGCTCGGTGGCGAGAGCGACTGGATATCGGTCAACTCGCTGCACCCACAGGCGAGCGCCACGCCCAAGGCACTGGGCGAAGTGGAGCTGGCGCGCAGCCAGGCCCATCCCTGCCAAGTGGTGATCTACAAAGGCAAGGCCAAGGGTAGGCGTGAAATCAACCGCTATGGTAAGCGCTCACGCAGTCAGCATAGCGAGAAGGCTGCCCGAGCAGCGCGCGAGCCATGGATTTTGGCGAGCAACCTACCGGCTGGCCGCAAGCTCGCCCATAGCGTGGTACAGATCTATCGCCAACGCATGCAGATCGAAGAGAGCTTCCGCGATATGAAAAGCGCCCGCTTTGGTCTGGCGCTCGAGTTTCATCGTAGCCGTGACCCACAGCGCCTGGCGATTCTGCTCCTCATCTTGGCCTTCGCGCTGTTGGTGTTGTGGCTAATCGGCAGCATCGCCAAGGAACGCGGACTGATGCGTCACTATCAGGCCAATACCGTGCGGCACCGGGAAGTCCTATCCGTGATCTTTCTCGGCATTCGTATCATCGAACGGGCGCAGGATCACTTCACTGCCGACGAATTGCGGGCCGCGTGGCGAAGCGTCCATCGTATTAACGCAAGGCCATGCGACCATCAATCATGACAATCACGCTTGGCGCGATAATTTCGTGGGGATCTCACAGGGACAGACCACGGTTTGGCCCAACTCTGCATCTCTGAGGGTCTGAGTAAGCGCCTTGAGAAGTTTGCGCTGCCCTAGATCCGAGCAAGACCAAGCTCATTGAGTTTGGGCGGTTTGCCGAGCGGGATGCTCGCGCGCGAGGGGTGCGCCCAGCGACGCTTTATTTACTGGGCTTTACCCATTACTGCACGCGCAATCGCAAGGGCAACCTCATGGTGGGTAGGAAAACGGAGAAGTCTCGACTTCGCCGCAGCCTTGCCCATCTTCAGGAGCTCATGCGCGAAATTCGGCATTGGTCGGTCAAGGACCAAGCCACCAAGCGTAGTGAAGTGCTGCGGGGCCATTATGCCTACTACGGTGTGGCGGGTAACCTACGGTCCCTACACAAGGTCTACCGCGCCGTTGAGTGTTACTGGCATAAGATGCTTTGCAGTCGGAGTTGGAAGAGCTATATGCCGTGGGAGGTCTTTGTGAAAGTGAAGACCTGTTTTCGGTTACTGCGTCCCAGACTCGTTCTGCCGTATACGCAGCTCAAGAGTTACGCAGTGCTGTGAGTCAACGCCTGAAGAGCGTAGTGCGGGAAATCCGCACGCTACGTTCTGTGGGAGCCGGGGCCGGGTGACCGCCTCCGGCGACCCGGTGGGCGTCTGGTAACAGATGCTCCGAGGCTGAAATGAAACCACGCATATCTGCGCTGTTGCTTGTTTTCGGAGAAATAGAGAGGAGAAAGTCATGAAAAATACTGACCAATAGTTAAGAAGGTTGGCGACGAACACGTAAACCATGTCAATTCATCTGCATCGGAATGTGACACGACCGATTTTGACTGGAAGATGACCCGGCGCGCGTTGATGCACCAAATGGCCTTGGCGGGACTCGGGCTGGCACTTCCGTGGCTGGGTGGTGCGGTGCTTGCCCAACCGCTTGCCCAACGGCGCGTTTCAAAGGAAGCTCCATACATCCGCTTTAAGCGCAGTGTAAAGGGTGAGGGGGTCGCCGGCCCCTTTGGTGAAGTGCGCATCTACAGCATCGGAGGCGAGGTGCTGCCCGTGTTCGCTTCGGCCGCTGACGGCTCGGCAGTGATGGACATCACTGGCCGTTCAGCCTTCGTGCGCTACGGAAAGGGCCAGACAGCGATCACGCTCACCACCAACGGTGTGAAGTTCGGGGCCGCGAAGGAGCAACCATACAGCGCTGACGTCGTCCGTAAGCTGATCGCCGCGCTCGCGAAAGACCGTAATAAAGCGCGCGGTGCCATGCTCCTGCGTTCGGCGTTGCACACGTCCTATCCCGTTGCAGCCGCTCGGTCGAAAGCACCGGGAGGTAAACAGACACGGGTGGGCACCGCTATGTCTAAAGGCGCTGCCGGCTACGGTTCCCGCGCTTTGTATTGCACGACGCGCACCGTCACTGAGACCGCGACGCGCACGATCACCGAAACGGTCGACGTCATCAAGACCGCCGAAAAGCAATATCAGGAATGCTACGATCGCGAGGTCAACAAAGATCCCTGCAAATCTTCAGGGCCAGTCGCCGGCCTATGCGCCGCAGGCATCTGCGCACTTACGACGTTCGTCGATCTCGTCGTTGGTTTTGTAGAGATCGTCACGACCATCGCCGAGGAGGTCACCCGCGAGGTTATGACCTGCATTACTCCCAAGAAGGGCGAATGGCCAAACCCGTGGACCATTCCCGACCGTCCAATCCGTACAGCTGTCCTGCAGCCAAAGGTAGTTTTTGGTAAGAAGGAAATCGACGATGCGCTAACGCTCCTCGGCAGTATACCCGGTTTGCTAGGGCCGTTCGGCACGTGCTTTTTCGAGGGGCAATGGGGCCTAGCCCAGCTCGACACGCAACTCAATCTCGGCGGGACGGAAGTCATCATTCCCTACGGCGTGAAGGTCTGCCTCAGCGCCGAGTGTGCGACGCAGCTTTCCATCGACGCCATTTGGGGTGAGACGCTTGCTGGTTGGGGTGGCGCGCTTTCCGTGCTCGCGGCTCTAGACGCGGGGGCCGCCGCTTCCTTGGCTTCGATCGGCATCGTTCCGTCGGCTGCCGTCGTTGCATTGATAGCTGGGATCCCTCCGGCGGTGCTCGCGGCAGCGACGATCATCCTCCTCTTCATCCTCATTGCGCTACTCTGGGGAACCGCGATCTCCGCGCAGCTCTGGCTCCAGAAAAACTTCACCCACAACTTCGACGATGGCAAGGTTTGCATCGAGCATCCATCGTTCGCTATCGCCCTCATCGAGATCGCGACGCTCGGCATCGTCCCTGCCGATCTGACCCCTCCGATCGTGACAGGCTAAACACCAAAAAGGGTGGTGGGCTTCAAGCTGCACGTTATAGGAGGTTCGGGGTCAGAGTAAAGATTCCTACTTATCCCAAGCTACATTTTCTCTTCCTCGGTCCCGGTTTTCGTTTCGCTATGCGTAATGCAAGAGCGGCTTCAATCTGTTGCTGGAAATAGTCGGCGCCGAAGACACGATTCGTCTGGGTGGCTTGTCGAACAGCCGCAAGCAACTCCGGATCGATGTGCACGCGAAACAGGTCCCGGTAAACCGCTTGCCGCTCAGCGGGTGCTGTCCCCAGCCTGAGATAATCTTCGTGCGGCTCAATCAGCGGGTCTGGCTGGCCGAGCGCGTTACAATGGTAGCCGCTCCAGCGGTAATCGGCCGGATCATCCGTGATGTTGGCACGAACGGGATTAAGCTCAATATACCGGTAACAGGTGAGAAGATAGCGGTCACCCTGCACCAAGCTCGCGTGATACCGACCCTTCCCACAGCGTGCCGCTCCGGCGGTAAGTGTGGTTGATATACCGGACATAGCGGCGGCCGAGCGTCTGCATAACTCGACTCGTCCCTGCCGCCGATGCCGGCGTCATCAACAAATGGACATGATTGGTCATCAGCACGTAGGCGTGTACTGTGACTCGGTATTTTCTAGCAGCTCGCCGAGGCACTCCAGGTAGAATCGGTAATCTTCGTCAGCGTAGAAGCAGGCTTGGCGATTGTTGCCCCGCTGGATGATGTGCTGGGCGATCGAAGGTAAAGACAGCCGTGGTAGACGGGCCATGCGCAAGTCCCTTTGCTCAATCTGTGAAACTGCGCTTAGACTACCACATTCAAGCGATTTTTACTCTGACCCCGAACTTGGACCCCGAACTTGCCGAACTTGGATTTTTACTCTGACCCCGAACTTGAACCGCATTGCGACAGCCAACCTCACCAAATCTGCCGCGTAGCGGCTTACTTGAACTCCGGCATGCAGCCGACGGCCTGCGGCCGCGGCTGATACCGACGTTAGAGCGCATGAAATTCAGAACTCCCTGCACGCACGCTGAGTTTGAGATTTCAGACGAATGGTGGTCATTTGCGGAGATGGAATCGTTCCGTCCCGTCGGCGGCGGTTTTTATCCATACTCGCCCGTCTGCGCAAATCTTGTTGAGGTCGTTTCCTTATCTGTTGTTGAGCCGCCCAAGCACGACGTTGGCGTGCCGCGGTTCAAGAAGTACAAGATGGTTCCGGTCCTCCTTGCGTTTCAATCTCCGGAGTGCGCGTTGCCGCCGGTCGAAGTTGTACGCTTGTCTGAGTCGCCTCGGTATCAGTTCAGAGTCCGCAACGGCTACCATCGCTTTTATGCTTCCGTCGCTGTGGGGTATCACAGCTTGCCTGTGGTAGTCAGAGGATCGTAGTTAGAGCACCCTATGAATTACCTCAAACTTAAAGTGAGTGAGCGGGTTGGTTTGCCGAATGACAAATATGTTCCGCTCTGTGAGCAGTATCGAGAACTCGCAAAACGAAGAGCCAAGCAAACTGAGCGCCTCGGTCCGATCCACGACACGCTAGGGGTTCTTGTATTCACTCTACTCGTTGGCTCGGCTGTTACAGATTGGCTTTCTTCTTTCCCCATTTGGTACCTATCGGTTCCAGTTCTCGCATTGCTACTGTTTGCTCGGCGACACATCATGGTTGTCGTCCAAAGAAATTCTTACGAAAAGCAACTCGCAGAGTTGCGCGTTCGGGAACTCGAAAAGTGGCTGCATGAGCGCAACATCACATATGGTGCTTGAACGGGTCGTTACCATCGATCCCGGGCATCCCGCGCTCCCCGGGCACTTCCCCGGTCACCCGGTGGTCCCCGGCGTGCTAATCTTGAGTGAGGTCATGAACGCGATCCACGCAGGACTACCAAACCCAGTCGTGGGCATACCCAGGGTTAAGTTTCTCTCTATGCTGCGCCCGGGGGAGCCGCTTTGCATCCGCATCGAGCCGGCGGAGAAGGGCCGGGTAGCGTTCACCTGCATGGCCGGTGTGCGGCACGTAGCGGCCGGCGTTGTGGAGATCGGCCCTTCCGCGCGTTTGGGCGAGGGTGGCCCGTGAGCCTGGACTGGTTAGGACAGCGCGAACGGAGTAACCGCCTGGCCTGCCGGTGGATCGTATGGGTGGCGCTGCATTTTGGGCGCGCGGCCGCGCGCGCTTTGCTGTACCCTATTTGCGGGTACTACCTTTTATTCTCACCCCAGGCGCGTGCCTCGATCCGGGGTTTTTTATCCAGGGTGCTGGCGCGCCCCATCGCTTGGCGCGATCTCTTCCGCCACTATTATTGCTTCGCTTCCACGGTCCTAGACCGGGTGTACCTTCTCCGCGGACAGTACGATCTCTTCGACATCGACCTGCGGGGCGCCGAGATCTTCACCGAATGCTTAGCGCGCGGCCAGGGCTGCCTGTTGCTGGGTGCTCACCTGGGCAGTTTCGAGATCGTGCGCGCCACCGGGTTTGCGGGCGGATTCGAGGTCCGCATCCTCATGCACGAGGAGAACGCCCCGATGATCCGGGATATCATGAGACATCTGAACCCGGCGGTTGCGGAAACGGTGATCCCCGCCGGCGCTCCGGACACCATGCTGAAAGTCAAGGAGTGCGTGGATCGCGGCGGGATGATTGGAGTCCTCGGTGACCGTTCGTTCCCGGACGCGCGCATCGTGCCTTGCGTATTCCTAGGCCAGCCTGCGGGGTTCCCTGCGGGGACCATGCGGCTGGCACACGTCCTCAGGGTTCCGGTGCTCCTGTTCTTCGGTTTATACCGAGGCGGTAACCGTTACGAGATCCACTTCGAGTGGTTCGCGGAGGCAGTGACTATCGAGCGGGAGCAGCGGGATCAGGATCTCCAGCGCTGGACCCAGCGCTACGTCGATCGCTTGGAACATTACTGCCGCTTAGCGCCGGATAACTGGTTCAACTTTTATGACTTTTGGAATGAGAAATCCTACGGCTCGGCCGCGGCTGATCCCGGCGTTGCGTCCCGCTTGCTCTGAACCTTCAGTGTGGATTTTTGAACAGCTCTCCGATCATGGTAGCAACGCCCACTAAGATCATGGCGCCGCTCTGGATCAGCCACTACACCGTGGTCACGGCGCTCGGGCGCGGCCTGGAATCCACGTTTGCGGCCTTGCGCACGCGGCGCTCGGGCTTGAGACCTTGCGACTTCGAGGATGCCGACTTGAACACTTACATCGGCCGCGTCGAGGGCTTGGAGGATCTTCCGATCACCGGTGCGGAGCTCATGCCGTTCGATTGCCGTAACAACCGCCTGGCTTTGCTCGGCCTGCGGCAGGACGGGTTCGAGGAGGCCGCGCGCGCGGCCGCGCGGCGCTATGGGGCCGGGCGGATCGCGGTCATCCTTGGGACCAGTACCTCGGGGATCAATGAGACCGAGCACGCCTACCGGGATCGGGATCCGGATTCGGGCGTCCTGCCGGGATCCTTCCTGACTCGCTATCGGCATACCCACAACACCTTCTCTCTCGCCCACTTCGTGCGCGGCTATCTCGGACTCCGGGGTCCCGCAGCCGTGATCTCGACCGCCTGTTCCTCGAGCGCCAAGGTCTTCGCCAGCGCCGCCCGCTTCCTGGCGAGCGGGCTCTGCGATGCGGCTATCGTCGGCGGCGTGGATAGTCTCTGTCTTACGACCTTGTACGGCTTCTCCGCGCTGGACCTGATCTCGACCGGGCCGTGCCGCCCCTGGGACGAGGCACGCGATGGGCTGTCGCTCGGCGAAGCCGCGGGATACGCGATCTTGGAAAGGGTTGGCCCGACCACAGATCCGGGTGGCGTCGCACTCTACGGCTATGGTGAAAGTTGCGACGGCTATCATATGTCCCACCCGCATCCCGAGGGTCTCGGCGCGATCCTGGCGATGCGCGGCGCGCTGGCGCGGGCCGGGATCAAGCCCGAGGCCATCGACTATATCAATCTGCACGGTACGGCGACCCCGACCAACGACCGTGTCGAGGACCTGGCGGTAAACTCAGTCTTTGGCACGGCCACACCCTGTAGCTCCACCAAGGGATGGACGGGACACACGCTGGGCGCGGCCGGGATCACCGAAGCGGTGATCGCACTGCTCTGCCTCACGCATGGATTCATACCGGCGACCCTCAACACGACGCGGCCCGATCCCGCGCTCGCGAGCCGGGTGCTGATCGAGAATCAGGAGCGTCCGCTCGGGCGCGTCTTGAGCAACATTTTCGGGTTCGGCGGAAATAATTGCAGCCTCATTTTCGGCGGCCTCTAAGGAAGCTCTGCAAAAGTGTCGCGAGCAAGCCTAGATGCGCGAAGCCGCGGAGCGAGTCGCGAGACATATCATGTAGATAGGCGAGCGACGCGCGAGCACGCGACGACGCGGGGAGCGGCCCAGGGACGGCCGCGCTTTGAGGAGCGAGGAAAGCAGATGGGCTGCGCAGTAACTTTTGCAGAGCTTCTCTAATGCAAGTCTATGTGGACGGGATAGGGATCTTGGGTCCGGGCTTCGCCGGCTGGCCGGCGAGCCGCGCGGTGCTCGCGGGCGAGACGCCTTGGCCGGGAGGCGAAACCGAGGAGCCCTCCGCGGCCATCCTCCCCCCCAACGAGCGCCGGCGGAGCAGCACTCTGGTGCGGTGGGCCATGCAGGTGGCGGAGGAGGCGGTACGTCACGCGGGTCAGGATCCGCGCGTCCTGGCGACGGTGTTCGCTTCTTCCGGGGGCGAAACGGGGGTCCTCGACGAGATCTGCCGCAGCCTCGCCATTCCCGAGCGCGTCCTCTCGCCGACGCACTTTCACCATTCTGTCCACAACGCCGCGGCCGGTTACTGGGGCATCGCGACCGGAGCGCAGCGCTCATCCACGTCGTTATCCTGTTACGACAGCTCGTTCGGCAGCGGTTTGCTGGAGGCGGCCGCCTATGTAGAGGTTGAAGAGGCGCCGGTACTGCTGGTGGCCTACGACTTACCCCCGCCGCCGCCGCTGTTTCCGGCGCGTCCCTTGACGGCAGGATTCGCCGTAGCCCTGGTGCTAGGCGATCGCCCTTCGCGCCGGAACCTGGCGCGCTTGAAGCTTCATCTCGAGGACGCGCCCCGCGGTGCGCCCGACACGCTGGGCGACCCGGGAATCGAGGCGCTGCGGTGCGGAAATCCCGCGGCACGGGCCCTGCCCCTCCTCACGGCCATCGCCCGGCGACGGAGCACCGGCGTGCATCTCGATTATTTCGAGGAGCAATGCCTGTTCATCGAGATGAGCCCATGCCCGCCATGAGTCAGGCCGAGCTCAGCCGTCTTCTGCCTCACGCCGGTAGTATGTGTCTATTGCACGCGATCGAGTGGTGGGGTGCGCAGGGGATGCGCTGTTCGGCGATCTCCCATCACGATCCCTCCAACCCCCTCCGCCAGGCACAGCAGCTGCCCGCCATCTGCGGGCTGGAATACGCGGCCCAAGCCATGGCCCTGCATTGTGCCCTGACGAGCGGCAAGGCGAAACCCGCGGCCGGATATCTCGGAGGGGTACGGGACCTGCGGCTTCTGGTCCAGCGCCTGGACGCGGTGCGGGACCCGCTCCACATCGAGACTTTCCGGATCATCGGCGATACATCTGCATATTTATATAGGTTCCAGGTCACGGCGGGCGGCAAGATCCTTTTGGACGGACGCGCCTCCGTGTTCCTGAAGCACACCGGAGAGGGTTCATGAAACGCGCCTTGGTGACGGGCGGAAGCGGAGCGATCGGCGCGGCAATTTGCCTGGAGTTGGCGCACCAAGGGCTGCATGTCGTCGTCCACACCCACCGCCACCCGGAGACGGCGAGAGAAATCGTGGAAGAGATCGTGGGAGCGGGCGGCTCGGCCAGTGTGACGCACTTCGATGTGACCGATGGCGAAGCCGCGAGACACGCGCTCAAGGCGATCCTGGAGAACGGGCCGGTACAGGTGCTGGTGAACAACGCCGGCGTGCATGACGATGCCCCGATGGCCGGAATGCGCCCGGAACAATGGCAGGACGTCATCGCCGTCTCCCTGCATGGCTTCTTCAACGTGACCCAACCCCTCTTGCTGCCGATGATCGGGACGCGCTGGGGGCGCATCATTTCCATCTCGTCGCTGGCCGGAGTCCGCGGGAACCGCGGGCAGGCCAATTACGCCGCGGCCAAAGCGGGCCTGCACGGAGCCTCCCGATCCCTGGCCCTGGAACTGGCATCGCGCGGGGTGACCGTCAATGTCGTCGCGCCCGGGATCATCGCCTCGCCGATGATCGAACCTGCCTTCAAACCCGCGCAGATCGAAGCCTTAGTACCGATGAAACGCGCCGGCACACCCCAAGAGGTGGCCCACTTGATCGCCTTTTTGGCTTCGGAGCAGGCAAGCTATATTTCCGGCCAGGTGATTGGCATTAACGGCGGAATTGGATGACAGCTTTTTATAAAGTATCAGTTTACCATATTTCGAGACTTTACCCCTTTGTTACCCCTTGCCCCTAACGGAGATCTGATATGCCCTCTTTCGACGTGGTGTCCGAAATCGATGGTCACGAGCTCACCAATGCCGTGGATCAAGCGAGCCGCGAGCTTTGGCAGCGCTTCGACTTCAAAAGCACGAAGGCGAACTATGCGCTGGACGAGACGACGGTGACCGTAACCGCGGAGTCGGATTTTCAGCTCAAACAAATGCTCGAGATTTTGAAACTGAAAATCACCAAGCGCGGCATCGACATTGCTTGCCTCGAAGTCAAGGATCCGGAAGTAAACCTTGCCGCGGCGAAGCAGTTGGTGATCCTCCGCCACGGCATCGATACTGAGACGGGGAAGAAGGTGGCCAAGCTTCTCAAAGAGGCCAAGCTCAAGGTCCAAGCTCAGATCCAAGGCGAGAAAGTGCGCGTCACAGGCAAGCAACGCGACGATTTACAAGAAGCAATCGCGTTTCTACGCAAGGCGAAGCTCGACCTGCCCTTGCAGTTCAACAATTTTCGCGACTAACGTCGCCTGCCTGGCTGATACCACCGGCACAAGACGATACCGCCGCCGACCATGCCGCCCAGGTGCGCGAAATGCGCAACGCCGGCTTGCGTGCCGGTGACTCCCAAATACAACTCGATCGCCGCATAGCTCGCGGCGAACAGCCATGCGGGCATTGGGATCGGCGGAATCAGCGGCACTACTTTGCGTTTCGGGAAGAATACCGCGAAGGCTAGCAATAGACCGAACACCCCACCTGAGGCGCCAATCGTCGGAGCGAGTGGTAAGCCTAGCCAACCGGGAACGAACAACTGCGCGATTGCGGCCGTGAGCACGGATGAAAAGTACAGTGTGAGAAAGCGGCGCGGTCCTTGGCTTTGTTCGATCTCATGTCCGAACATCCAAAGCCCCAGCATATTAAACGCGAGATGCGACCCGCTGCCGTGGAGAAACGCTTGGGTGATGACTTGCCACGGATGGAACAGCGATTCACCATCGATCGGCTGAAGCGGCCAGAGCGCAAAATTCAGCGCGAGCGTGTTGCCTACGACGTTTTGCATCAGGTAGACAATGAGATTGAGACCAATGAGCGTTTTGACGGCGGATAAATTCATGCGATGGCGAGCGGGTGGTTTCCTGAAAGTGTTCGAGGAGCTAGTCCAGCGCGCCACGAAAGCCGTATTACTCGATCATGCGACGGTCAACAACGACGACCTGGACCAAGCAAGCCTGCGGGCCGCCATGCCTGTACAGGCTTTGATAACCGCGTTCGCGGATTTTACATCACGCGGTTGAGGGTGCAAATGCGGAACTGGCGCGCGTGCCGCTTACGCTCACCCTTTCCGATGAGCGCCGCCCAGTCGGCCGCGATGAAGTGGGGGAGTTGAGCGAGGGCATGCTCGCGCCTTTGATAGGCGAGGGAAGGGATCGACCCGTGACCACGACCTTCGGAGCATGGCGGATTCAACCACGCAAGAGTTTTTATCCTGACCCCGCGCACGCGCCGATCGCTTTGTCGTAAGCCTCCCGTTGTTCCAGTCTCTTGATAATGCATTTCCATTGATCGGGAGTGTATGTAAACCCTCTGCTACGGCATTCGTCGACAAACTTCTTTCGAGTCGGGTCGGTTACTTTAAGTTGATCGGATCTCATATTCATCGCTTCCTTGCATAATGATACCTCCTTACTGCATGCCGAGAATCCGAGAGAAATAAGCAATACAAGAACCGCGGTACACCATGCTTTTATCGTCATTGAGATCAATGCCTCTCTTGCCCATCAAATATAAAACAGAAGGTCTCAGAGGTTGTGCATAAATCTACTGCGCATCCCGATCGCTGCGTCGCGTGCTCGCTCGCTCCTCGCCTATCGAGTGATATGTCTCGTCGCTCGCTCCGCGGCTCCTGGCGCTCGGTATGCTCGCTACGATTTATTCACAACCTCTCACTTATGCCCCCGTCTTAGCTGCCCAAAGATTGAGGTCCAATGCCTTGTGCGGTAGTTTACAGGCAAACGGCGTTACCCGCATATTCTGGCGCGATACAGTGCGGTAACGGGCACAATGATGGACTTCAGGGGCAGACCATCAAGAGCCGGCTAGAGCCGGCTTGTCGCCACGCTGACCGTACTGTAAGCTCCTTACACATAAGTGTGTAAGGAGAACGACCTATGTTGAAAAACAAATTCACCGTCGCGTCGCCGTCCCGCAAGCCACGCAAGAGCGCCCGCAAGCGGATCACCAAAGGCCAGGTCCGCACCAACGTCGTCATCGATCGCGAGCTAGTCGAGAAGGCCAAGACCAAGGCCCGCGTTCGCACCGCGCGCGAGGCCATACATGCCGCGCTCGAGAACTATGTGAAGCTCTACGATTACTCGGGGATACTCGAGCTCGCGGGCACCGGCTGTCTCGCGGACGACTACGACTACAAGACTGCATCACCCCCGAAATGCCTCGGCTGGGATCCGGTGTATCTAACATGTGCGCTAATCGCTCCGGGATCACCTTAACTGAAACGCGCGTCGCATGACGGGGTAGCCGATCCCTCCCGGCGGCTTGCATTAGGATCGGTCGTCCCTGCAGCCCGCCTTCGAAATTCAGCAGCCATTGATCGGCATCGTCACGCCCCGACCTCTCGAACCGCCGGGTCGTCACGCGCACCTGCGAGCCGAGCATAAAGATAGAATAGAAGCCGATACCGAACTGACCCACAGCATCGAAACCGGACTTGGCAAGACCGGGCAGCTCGTCACACAAGGCGTCGCTGCGCCACAACGAATTCCCGAAATCGATCAGTACGTTCGTGAGCACATGGCGGCTCATGCCGATCCCGGTGTCGGTGACGTGTAGCCACCAATCGTCCCCGTCCACATGCTCCACCCTGACCTCGACTTCGCCTTCTGTCTCTCCCAGGTATCCCAACGAGCGCAAGGCTCGCACAGCGTCGAGGGCATTCTGCAGGAGTTCACGCAGCGCGATCCGCGGGTTATTACCGTACAGCTTGCTCCCGCCGAAGGCCGCGATCACCTTCGGCACATCCTCGATCTTTGGCGCGATGTTCGCCGGCTCCCAGTCGCGCACAGGCACTTGCCGCGCAAACGCCTCAGGAGTTTCGGCACCCAATACGCAGGTCGCGGCGAAGCAAGGCCATCGCTCATCCCGCATCAGCGCATGCGCCTCTCGCAGCTCGCGGTCGATCATGCAGGCGGCGCCGTACGCCAGCCACCACGCTTTGCGCTCGGCATGTAAGAACAGGCTACCCGAGGTGATGCGGAGTTCGCCTTGTGGAGTTCGCTTCGGCTGGCCTAGCTTCGCCTGGAAACGCCAGTGATCCTCGGAGATACCTTCGGGCCGGCGCAACGCAAACAGAAACCAGGGCGCGCGCAAGCCGTCGATGCGCCGCATCCGCGGTGCGCAAGAGAAACGCGAGCTTGAGCGCATCGACCTTCCAATCGGCGGGCTGCATGAACCCGGGTGGCGATACCTTTCTATCGGCGAACACCTCGGCCACGCGATGGGAGGGCCAATGATGGCTCGCGGCGATCTCACCGGTCAGGTCCGCGTAATACTCACGCAGTTCCAGGTGCTCCAGCAGATGCAGCTTCGGGCCGCCGTTCGGCACGAGCCTCGCCAGCGTGTGCGCTCGTTCGGCGTGCAGGTGGCGAAGTACTTGGAACAAGGCCGATCGTTCCTGATCGCTACGGGCTTCCAGTTCTTGACCACCCTAACGCTGAGCGATCAGGTCTTGCCACTGAACGGTTTGCTTGATCGACGAGATGCCGCCCGGATACGCCGCCATCACATGCGCCGCATCGTGCAGCAGAAACGCGCCGCCGAGCACGAATGCCTCGGCGGGATTGATCGGGTAGTCCGGGCCGGCGATCTGGTCGGCGACCCGCCACAGCGCGTCGAGGTGGGTGATGTCGTGTACGGTCAGACCGGGCAATTCAGCGCCGAGGGTCTGCACGAGCTCGGCGACGCGCTCCCGAAAGCCCAGCAAGGTGCTGCCACAGTGCCATCGATTTCAACGGCGTCATAGACGGCTCTCTATTTTGCTTCGTCTTGCCCGTCCAGCCTGAGGATTCAAGCGAGCCAGTCCTCGACGGCCAGGCCTTCCACACGTCGAAATTCGCGTGTGTTGTGCGTGACCAACGTCAGTTCATGCTCCAGCCAGCGTAGCGTGCGCCGCGCGCACGACGAAGTCCACTTTCTCGTTTCGTGCGCAGGGCGCACGCTATGTCGGTTGCGTCGGCTTTCTCAACGGAGGAAGTTTATCTCGATTTGGGAGTTACTCCCGCAATTCGGTTTCTATGGTCCTCAAAGTATGTTGGGCTTTTTCGATGCTTTGATCGTCCAGCGCTGGCTCAGTTTCCGAAAGAAAGTTCCTCAGGACTTTTGCTAACTCCTCAAGCAGTTCTGAACTCGAAGTCCAGCCAACCTTGTACATGCGGTGCTCAAGGACATTGGCTATCCTATGGTGACCTGCCGCGTCGAGAGTCTTGATTAGGTCCGCGACGGCAGCGTAGATATTTTTAGCGGAATCGTGCTCCATCCGAGTCAATCCGACATGTGAAACCAATCTAAGCGCACGTTATCCGGATTGCTGGGCAATATTTCGGTCTCACCACCGCTATTGGCAGGATTATTATGGCTTGCCGGGGCGGGCCGCGTTCTGTAGTCGCCCTGTACACGACCTTTCGCAATCCAGTCCGGTTTCCCGGTGTTTTCTGCGGGCAGACCATATTTCTTGGCATAGTCCGGTGTCGCCAATGGATTGTCATTTGCCCATTGTTTCCCTTTGACAAAATTGCCTTCCCAACCAACGGCTTCGTTGGCGAATGTGCCCTGTCGGTAAACCTCTAAGTCCTTGTGAGCCGTCATATCGCAGACGGCTTCGGCGGCGTTAGCAGCGTTCTTGATGATACCAAAGCCCGCGGGCAGGAACGGCACGGCAGTAGCGGCCGCGTCGTATGCGAGACCCAAGCCGTTGGCCAGGGAGGGATCGTTGCGGAAGGTGGTGAGGCTCAGGCCGAGGCTGATGACATCGAGTGCGGTTTCGGCTGCTCGCCCGTCCGGGTCGACGTATTTGTAGGGGTTGTTATTGGCTTAGGCGTAGCGGTTGATGAGGCGACGATGCGTATCGTGAGCGGGCGTCAGCCAGGGGAGCCCTGCCGCTAACGAAAACGCTTGTTCCTCGCCCGCTTTCACCCTATATAATTCCGCATCAGAGCTAAAAGGTTCAGCGTGCAGACAAAAAACGGCAATCTTATGGTTTGGCTTCGTGACATGGAGAGTCATCGTGCCAGCAAGGCGATCT
Organism: Gammaproteobacteria bacterium; assembly: GCA_050740435.1. GTDB lineage: Bacteria > Pseudomonadota > Gammaproteobacteria > JACCXJ01 > JACCXJ01 > USCg-Taylor. The sequence continues at coordinate 11,226 of JBOIDL010000027.1, read as the reverse complement.
GGCCCTCAACTGAGGTGCCGCTCCCGACATAGGATCGGTAAACACCCTCGGTCGAAGGCGCTCGAACACCCGCTTATACACCCACCCCGAGCAGTTTGCGCAGTACCGCGGTCGGGTGGCGAGTCTTTCATTGCTGGCGCAGCCCGCCGCCCCTTTTGGGGATCTATACCACATTGAACCTTTCGGCTCTGATACGGAATTAATAGGAGGTTCTCTGCTATCCGCGAACTTGTTAGGCACGGACGGCGCTTGCCGATGCACCGTAGGACAAGGAGAACCTTGTGGCGGGGTTGGATCTCAATTTCTTACCTTCGACGTGAAGGACCGCGGCGGATTGCGAGCATCATGTCGCAGGCTCGGCAGTTCTCACGGCGGAGTGCTGGGGAAAAAGCAAGGGATGCCTGGCCGTCGTTGAACTCGGCCCGGGCTGCTGCGTGGACGGTCCTGAGGCAGGCTTGAGTAGGGGTACGGGAAAATAAGGCAACTTTCATGTTACATCCTGAAAGGAGGAGACCATGCAAACTCCAAGGTTATGGCTAATCATTCTGATGTTGGTGTCGATGGTCGGCGTCGCCGCGGCGCACGACGGGTTAACCAGGATACTGGTTTTGGACGATTGCGATCCGAACGATCCGGATTTTGAGCTGACGGGAGGCTGTACCCTAAAAAAGGGCGACGTGACGGTGGAGGAGTTTGACGCGCTCTTGCCAGCGGGGCACCCGGCCTGGCGGTTCGCTCCCGCCTACATCAAGGTGAAGGAGGGCAAAAAGCTACGGGCGATCAACCGGGGTGGGCGTACCCATACCTTCACGGAAGTCGAGGAGTTTGGAGGGGGGTTTATACCCGAGTTGAATCCTCCTGGTTCGGAATCCGCTCCTGAGTGTCTAGACACATTGACCGTCGACGCCTCGACCCTGGGGCCTGGCGACCGTCTGACATTTCCGGAGGACGAAGAAGGGCTAGAACTGTATCAGTGCTGTATCCACCCGTGGATGCGCATGGCTATTCGGGCGAAAGAGAGCAAAAACGACGATAAGCATTGAGGTTAATGGTTTGGATGCATGCTGATTCTCTCGGCATTCAGCATTACCACCCCATAAGTTCCGCATGCCCCTCGCCTGCGATCGGCTGCTGGTGCGCGTGGCCCTCGATGCGCACCGCGCCGGCCCAGCGGCGCCAGAACCCCCGCGCCTCCTGGTCGGCCATCGTCGGTTCGACGCTCAACACGGTTCCTTCACTCGGGAGTCTGATGCGCCATCGGGACGGATAACGCCGCCCATCGGCCGGGCTCTCCCACTCCTCCAGCGTCTCCATCTCGAGGTGCTCGCGCGCCAAGGCCCGCTGCTCGCCGTCCGGCATGATGATGACGGCCCTCGGCACCGGGACGCCACTTCCGTCGCGCCGCTGCAAGCGAGTCAGTAGGAGATCGCGGCCGTCGTCGAGGTTTAAATATAACCTTTCCCATCGAAGCTGGCCTCCGAGCGGCGGTAGACGTCCCCAAGCGTGCTCCAGCATGGCCGTACCGAAAATCTTATGCGCTCTATTCTCGATCGTGACTCGGCCGCGAACCTCAATCCGGCGCACCAGATATGAAATCAAGCCCCGTGGGGCCAAGCCGACGGCCGCCGCGAGTGGCTCTTGCGGCGAACGCAAGGTCAAACGGACCCGCAGGTCCTGCGCGGCCGCTGCGAGTTTCATGGCGAGGGTATCGTTCCGTGCGAAGCTGAGCCGCCAATCTTCCAGCCAAAGCGAAGACGGGCTAGCTTGGTAGCCGGCCAATCCCAGCGCCGCGCGGCTCATGCGCTCATCGCTGTAGACGCGAGCACGCGCGGGATCGCTCAGCGCCAGCCGCCCGGCAAACACCTCGCGGGTAGCCCACGCCGAGGCGCGTTTAGTGGTCCCCTGGCCGAACGCCAACCGCATGATTCCGAATTCCAAACCAAACCGCCGGCCCGTTTGATCGCGAAGATTACCCGTGATACGCCAAAACTCGCCCGGGTACTCCGCATGGTTACCGTGGTCTTGCGGAAACTTGAATCGCCCATCATGCGGACGGTCCTTAAGACGGCCTTGCTGCATGGCGATAAGCGCCGCGATCATGCCGCTCTCGTGGCTCACGGCCGGCGCATCGTGATCAAGAACGGGAACGATCGCAGCTAGACCGAGGGTCAATGCCAGCAGAGCGAGCGCAACGCGGGTTGTCGTCACCGGCGGTAGCCGCCGTGATAAGCCCTCAATGGACGATTTGAGGCAGCTGCGCTGGTGGGATGGCGCCCGTCGATTCTTTAATGATACGCAGCGCATGACGGCTGCCGGTTTGCAGCCATAGCTCATGGGCCTGCAAGGCATCCAAAGAGCGCCGCCCGTCGTCGAGCTCGCGCATATTGAGCAGCACGTCCATGAGATCGATGAATCCGCGGCTGAGCTGATTAAATATATCGTCCGCCCGATCGCTCGAGAGCGCGTGGTAGGCGCTGCGTCCTAAGCGGACGTCATAGGTAGGATCTTTAAACTTATTGAAAAATAAAAGGAACTTAGAGTGCTCCACCCGATCTGAGCGTTTAACGAGTAGTACAACCAAGCGATCAGGAGGTTTCGGATGGAGCGCAAACAGATTAGCACGGTGGCACGTCAGTTCAAGCGAACCTTTTCTCAGCAGGCGTTGAACGCGTTGGGCAAGTCGATTCGGTTTTGCATGCGAGAACGTGAGATCACGCCGTATCGTTTGGCGCTGGGGTTGATTGAGGTGTTCGCGAGAACCCGTGTGGAGACGATTGCCGATGCCCATCGCGCCTTCAATGCCTTGTGTAATACGACGGTGCAATACAAGCCGTTCCACAATCAGCTAGTGAAGGCCACGTTTCCGGCTTTCATGCGCGGTCTCTGTGAGCAGTTGATGGCGCGACTCACGAGTGAGGTCTTGCGCTTCGCGCCCCAAAGTCCGTTTGCGCAATTTACGCATATCACGATTCACGACGGGACCTCGTTTGCCGTGAAGTCCACTTTGAAGAAGACCTTTCCCGGGCGGTTCACCAAGATAAGCCCGGCGGCAGTGGAACTGCACGTGACCATGGAGCTCTTGAGCGAGGGATTGGAAAGGGTGACCCTGACCCCCGACAAAGAATCCGAGGTGCATAACGTCCCCGCCCCCAACACGATGAGAGGAGGGTTGTTCCTCGGGGATCGGATGTTCTTCATCAAAGCGTATCTGGCTCAGATCCTCGCCCACGGCGGCCAGTTCATCGTCAAGGCCAAGGGCATCATCAACCCCATTATCCGCTCTGCCTATACCCTTGAAGGAGGTGAGCTCAAACGCTTCGGCAACCAACCGCTGAAGAGCTTGAAGTCTAAGGTGTCGAAATACAAAGCCCTCGATCTTGAGGTGGCCTGGGAGGAGGAGCTCGAGGCGCGCTTGATCGTGACCTGGGACGCAAAGAACAAAAGACCGCGCTACCTCCTTACCAGTCTCCCGCGCGCGGATTTCACCCTCGAGCAGGTTTGTGATGCCTATCGGCTGCGTTGGCAGGTGGAGCTCATGTTCAAGGAGTGGAAGAGCTACACCAGTCTGCACGCCTTTGATACCTCCAAAGCCAACATCGCCGAGGGACTGATCTGGGCCGCCCTCTGCGCGGCTATCCTCAAACGCTACTGCGCGCATCTGGCCCAACGCCTCTGGCAGGTGCCCATCTCCACCCGCAAAGTTGCCATGTGTCTCCATCACCTGCTCTCCGAGATCTTCCGCGCGTTGATGCGCGCTCAGCGTCAACTCCAGAAAACCATCGAGCGTGCATTGCACTACCTATCTCTTAACGCACAGCGCGCCCATCCAAAACGAGACCAGCGCTCAGGACGCCTGAAACTCGACTTGCAGCACGTTTATGGCGCCCTTAAGAACTAACCTATGAAGCGGACGTAATAACTCATGGAAAGGGAGGAATGTTGCGCATGGTCCGGGAAAAGCCCGGCGTACAGCAGGCACTGGTCGCCGACATCGCGAAGGCTCTGGCGCCGCAACCGCCCGCGTTGCAAAAGGCCATGCAGGTACCCGAGGGCTAAACAATTCTTGATCGACTTGGGGCGGGTGACAAACCGCATCAACATGAACACGAGATAACTTGCCGTATCTTCGTTAAGCTCACAGCGCGCGGCTGCCTCCGCCTCACTCACCAAGGCATGCCATTGGGCCGTCGGACTCGTGTGTAAGAGGAACTTGCTCATTGCTCACATCCCTCGACATTTTACGGCTGGCAATCACTGCGCCGATCACAGTGTCATGGAGGAAGGATACCGTTACCGGGTGCCGCTCGGCTAGCGCGACGGAGCCGCCGCGCCCTCGCACCGGTAAATCTTTCCGCCCATCTTGCCGGTAGCCGATCGTATCGGCCCTTGGTACCTATTCTACAAGACCACGATGCAAAGCGATTTTGCCTGTACGCTCGCCAAGTTATACTGGTCGCCTAAGTACGGTACGGAAATCAGGCATTACGCTCAACCAGTACGCGCGTGCACACTTTTCAAGGACTCATCTTTGCGTTACAGAGCTTCTGGGCGGAGAAGGGTTGCGTGATCCTGCAATCCTACGATCTGGAGGTCGGCGCCGGGACGTTTCATCCGGCGACGTTTTTGCGCGCCATCGGCCCCGAGCCCTGGCGCGCGGCCTACGTCCAGGCATCCCGCCGGCCCACGGACGGACGTTACGGGGACAACCCCAACCGCTTGCAGCACTATTACCAATTCCAGGTCACGCTCAAGCCCTCGCCGCCCGATATTCAGGATCTTTATCTCGATTCCCTGCGGACGCTCGGCATCGACCCCTTGGTACACGATATTCGCTTCGTCGAGGACGATTGGGAATCGCCGACCTTGGGCGCGTGGGGCCTCGGCTGGGAGGTGCGTTTAAACGGCATGGAGATCAGCCAATTCACCTATTTTCAACAAGTCGGCGGACTCGATTGCCGGCCGGTGCCGGGCGAGATCACTTATGGCCTCGAGCGTATCGCCATGGTCTTGCAGAATCTGGACAGCGTCTACGGTCTCCTCTGGGCGAGGGGACCCGAGGGCAGCATCACCTACGGGCAGGTTCACCACCAAAACGAGGTGCAGATGTCAGCCTATAACTTCGAGCACGCCGACGCTCCCTCACTCACCCACGGCTTCGCCACCTGCGAATTGGAGTGCCTGCGCTTGCTCGATCACGCGCTCCCGCTACCCGCCTACGAGATGGTGCTCAAGGCGTCACACATGTTCAATCTGCTCGATGCACGCCGCGCCATCTCCGTGACCGAGCGGCAACGCTATGTCCTGCGCGTACGAGCGCTCGCGCGGGCCGTGGCGGGCGCCTATCTCGAAAGCCGGAGCGCGCTCGGGTTTCCTTTAATCGCCGCGCAAGCGCCTGTGCGATCCCGGTGCATTGATCGGCGATGAGCGCTAAGCGCGATCTGCTGGTAGAGATCGGCACCGAGGAGTTACCGCCCCGAGCCCTCGAGCAACTTTCCGCGACGCTCGGGCAAAGCATCGCAACGGGCTTCGATATGGCGCAGATCGGCTACGGCGATGTCGCGAATTTCGCGACCCCGCGCCGCTTGGCGGTGCTGATCCAGGACTTGTCGGAAACCCAACCCGATCGGCAGGTACTGAAGCGCGGACCGGCGCTCAGCGCGGCCTTCGATGCCGAGCACAGGCCCATGCCCGCCGCACTCGGGTTCGCGAAGTCGTGCGGCGTCGCGGTTGAAGCTCTCGAGCAACTCGCGACCGATCAAGGCAACTGGCTCGCGTATCGTTCGACGCTCCGCGGCCAACAGGTCAGGCTTCTGATCCCCGGCATCGTCCGTGCGGCCCTAGCACAACTCCCGATCCCAAAGCGCATGCGCTGGGGGGCGGGGAGCGAAGAATTCGTCCGCCCCGTGCACTGGGCCGTGCTGCTTTTCGGACCGGAAACGCTCGCCGCCGAATTGCTGGGGGTCAAAGCGGGACACGCCACTCGCGGCCATCGATTTCATCACCCCGATCCGATCCTGCTGTACGAACCCTCGGCCTACCCGTTGATTCTAGAAACCAGTGGCCGTGTGCTGGCGGACTTCGCGCGCCGGCGCGACACGATCCGCGGCCTCGTGGAGGGGGCCGCCCAAGCGATCGGCGCCACCCCCGTGATCGATCCGGACCTGCTTGCCGAGGTCACGGCCTTGACCGAATGGCCGGTGACCGTGGTGGGCGACTTCGACAAGCAGTATCTGGAGCTCCCCGCCGAGTTGCTGATCGCGACCTTAAAAGGTCAGCAAAAATACTTCCATCTCATTGACGATCAAGGACGGATACTGCCTCATTTCGTCGCTATCAGCAACATAGAGAGCCTGCACCCAGAGACCGTACGGCGCGGAAACGAGCGGGTGGTCAATCCGCGCCTGGCAGATGCGGCGTTCTTCTGGCGGCAGGACCGGCGCACACTCCTATACGCCCGGCGCGAACTGCTCAAAGGGGTGGTGTATCAGGAAAAACTCGGAACGGTGTTCGACAAATCGCAACGCCTGGCCGCGCTGGCGGCGCACATCGCCGCCCGTATCGGCGGCGATCCGGCGCTCGCCGAGCGCGCGGGACGACTGGCGAAATGCGATCTTCTGACCGATCTCGTCGGCGAATTTCCCGAGCTTCAGGGCGTGATGGGCCGCTACTACGCCGCCCACGACGGCGAACCCGAGGAAGTCGCCGTGGCGCTTCTCGAGCAGTACCTGCCGCGCCATGCGGGCGATCGGTTGCCGCAGACTAAGACCGGCCAGGCTCTGGCGCTGGCCGACAAGCTCGACACGCTCGCCGGCGTATTCGGCATCGGCCAAGCCCCGAGCGGAGATCGCGATCCGTTCGGCTTGCGCCGGGCCGCGCTTGGCAGCCTGCGGATCATGATGGAATGCGAGCTGGCCTTGGACGCCGAAGAGCTACTGACCCACGCCGTGCTCAACTATGCCGGCCGCATCGACGCCGAGACCGTGGTCGCGCGCGTATTCGATTTCATGATGGAGCGCCTGCGCGGCTACCTCATCGATGACAGTATTAGCCCGGAGGTGTTCGAGGCGGTGCTCGCGCGGTGCCCGACCTGTCCTTATGATCTCGGCCGGCGGGTCCGCGCCGTCAGCTCGTTCCAACAGTTACCGGAAGCCGCCGCCCTGGCGGCCGCCAACAAACGAATCAATAACCTATTGAAACAAGCCCAGGGCGCCATGCAAGGATCCGTGGACGAGCATCTGCTCTCTCACCCGGCCGAGATCGAGCTTGCGAAGGCGGTGCAAGCCATCACCCCGGCGGTCGAATCGAAGTTTCGTAACCACGACTACGCGGGGGCGTTAAAAACCTTGGCCGATTTACGCGCCCCGATTGACACCTTCTTTGACCAGGTCTTGGTCCTCTGCGAAGACACGGGACTGCGCACTAACCGCCTGGCATTATTGCAGCAGATCAAGGTCCTATTTCTTGAAGTGGCGGATATCTCGCGACTGCCCGGATGAGGTTTACCTACCCATGCGCATCTTAATTCTCGACCGCGACGGGGTCATCAATCAAGAGTCGGACAGCTTCATCAAATCCCCCGACGAATGGATCCCTATCCCGCGCAGTCTCGAGGCCATCGCCCGCGCGAACGCCGCCGGCTACCGGGTGGTAGTGCTGTCGAATCAATCGGCGATCGCGCGCGGGATCATCGATGTGCGCACCCTGCACCTGATCAACCAAAAGATGATCCAGCGCTTGGCGGAGGTGGGCGGCAGAATCGAGGCGATATTCTTTTGCCCTCACGCAGCCGTGCAGAACTGCCTGTGCCGCAAACCTCGACCCGGTCTGTTCACGGACCTGGCGGCCCGGCTCCATGTGAGCCTAAAGAACGCCCCTGCGGTGGGCGATCGGCTGCGGGATCTCGAAGCCGCGCGCGCGGCGGGAGCGCGGCCCATCCTGGTGAGAACCGGCCGCGGGCAGGCCACGCTCGCTTCCGGTCAAGCCTTGGGCGAGATCGATGTTTGCGCCGATCTCGCCGCCGTCGTGGATGCTTTACCCGAGATCGGGTAGAAGCCGAGCGCGACGGCGCGCTGCACCCACGCTAGAAACGTCGTGATCCGCAGCACCTCAAGAACCGAGGGCTTTCATGATGACCTCAAATGCTGGATAGAATTGCTGCTACCTTGCAACGACAAAGTACGAACGCGCGACATCAAAGCTTTCACCTACCTGTACCCGATGCTCAACGGTGTATTGGCCAGATTTGGTCCAGGAGGGTAAGGGTAGCTCCGTTGCCGCGGTATTGCGGCCGGGCTTCGCGAATCCGTAGTCCATGCCCTGTTGCCCGATTCTCCTACCGCTTTTTAACAATACCCATGTGGCTTGAACATAAGCGTGCTTGTCCCTGGCCGGAAGGGTTAGGGAATATTCCGTATAAAACCGCACTGTCTCACCGGGTTGCACACGTAAACGCGACGGAGCGGCTGCTTGAATCGTTAATTGGACCGCATCAGGGGGCTTCTGGCTGTCTTGGCGGCGTGTGGGGACCCCGAGCGATGACTGGTCCGCATTACTCTCGGCCCTGGATCGGGCCCGATAACTTTCTAATTCATCGCGGACTAATGCCACATCGCTCGAGTTCGGGCGGATCCCCGCGGCCTGGTCCAAGTAGATTTGTGCGGTTCGCAGTTCATGTTCGTCGATGGCTTTGCGCGAGCGGCCGAGGAGCTTCTCGACGATCCGTTCTTCTTCGCTGGCGCGCTCCGCCGCGCGCGACTTGAGAGCTTCCTGGGCTCTTACTTTGCGCGTGTCCAGCTCGTCGCGAAGCTTGGTCACTTGGTCTGATTCAGGAAAAATGGCAACAGCCTGCGCTAAATGGGCTTCGGCCATTTTCATATCATTGGCGTCGAGCGCCTTGCGACCAAGAGTGACTAACTTGTTCACGACCTCTTCGGCCTGTAGGCGCCTCGTCTCCTCGGTAACGTGTTGCATTAAGGCCACGCTCTTCCGGACGTTGAGCGCGTCACGCAGGTTAGCCACGCGCGTTGAAGCTGGCGCAATCATGGCGGCCTCATCGAGCTTGCTCTGAGCGGCGTCCCATTGCTCGCCATCGAGGGCTTCTCGGGCCGCGTTGAGGAACCCTTCCAACAACTCTTGTATGGCTTTTGTTGGCTCGGCAAGATCGGGCTTGAGCGCGAGGACCGCCCGATATTTTTCAATCGCATTGCTCCCTTGTGGATGAGTGATTCGACCGGCCTCGACATCGGCCCTGGCTTGCGTGAGGAGGCCATTGATCTGCTGCTCCAAGCGCCGTCCGCTAACAGCAGACTCCTCGGCGGTACGCGCGTCTGCCGCACTGTCTACCGCCGGCTGCTCTATCGCGGGTGCTTGGCGCCTCGGATCGGGTAGCGCCTTGCTTGCTTCCTCGGGCAACGGGCTGCGGAAAAGCCACTCTACTGCCGCAGCACGCCCCGCATCGTAAAGACTAGCCATCGGACCTGGCAGCATCCACCACAAGAATAACCCGGTAGCCACTAGCCCTGCGATGGAGACAGAGTACCCTCTCCAGTGGCCGCGGCGTCGTCCGGGCATCTCCCCTCGGGGGGCAGTGCTACCGGTCCTTTCGTCAACCGCATCGCCTCTCTTCCTTGCTCGGTCGTTAATGAGTACGGTCTTTAGGAGATCGTCCGGCAACCGCAATGGCTTGGTCAAAACCGAGGTGCTATCGCTTGTCTCCTTCGGCCTTCGTTCCACCGTGGGCGGAGCTTGTCCGCTCGTCGGAACGGCGTCGATCGATTCCTTCTCGGCGAACTCGGTGCGCCATGCGGCGACCGTGAGCGGGCGCTGTGTGGGTAAGAAACGCAGCGCATGATCGATGGCTTTAAGAAAAGCGTTGCTATAGTGCCCTTGACCGACCTGCGGCGCCAAGATCAACGGATCGGCGCCGCTTTGGACGACCTCGCGACACCGTTCGAGGGCGTCTGTAGGGGCCACACCGACCAGCGCCTGGTAGAGCGTCGCGCCAAGGCTGTAGATATCGGTCCACGCGCCTTGCAGTTCGCTGTCGCCGTAGTGGAGCTCGATGGGCGCGAAGCCTGGAGGGAAGTGCTTGGTCGCCGTGCTTGTCTGTTTGAAGAGCGCACCGGCCCCCGGGTTGAACCCCGTTAACACCGGGCGACCGTCCGGTCGGACAATTATGTTGGAAGGTTGAATGTAGCGGTGAATATAGCCCCTCGCGTGGATCTCTTCGATCCCGTCCAGGATCGGTGAAATGATGGCGAGTAGTTCCTCTTCCTCCATGTTGGAGCTATCGAAGAGCTGTTCCAGGTTTTTGCCCTGCTCATGGGCGACGATTAGATACGCGCTGTTGTTGGCGTCGAATGAATCCAGGAATTGGACAATATTATGATGCCTAATCGTCGTGAGCGTTTGAGCGTCGGTAAGGAAGCAATCGAGCCCTGCATGATATTCGGCATCATGCTCGGCGGAGGCCGGATGAATGACGCCGCGCGGATCCCGCATCGCGATCTCAGACGGCATGTACTCGATAATGATGGCGGCATGGCCTAGGGCCAGATCATTGGCTAAATAGGTAAACCAATAGTCCCCTTGACCCAGGACCCGATTAATTCGATAGCCGTAGATATCCCACCCCGGTGAGAGCGGATCGGGGATCGCCTTGTCTGCAAAATCTACGATGCTTAGATCATCCGACACGGCGATAAAACGACCTCTTGGTTAACGGGAAGTCAACTCGACGGCCGCGGGCCCACCCGACCGACGCTAAGCGTACGCGTGATCTTGTCATCGTTTCGTAGAGGAACTATTCGTCCCTCGATTTCAGCCGAGATGGATCTGTACATGCAAATCCGATTCCGTTCCTTAGATACCAGGACATGAATGAAAACTACGACATCAGGCTCCTCGTTTGCGTCGTAGGAGACTCGAAGCCCACGGGAGATGCGTCAATGGACGTTTTTCGACGGCCGCCACGGAAAACATTCAGGGATAACGCACCAAGATCCCCTTGAGACTGATTTCCTTTTCCAAGCGCGCTTGCAACTGCTTGGCCCTGGCTTCGTCCAGCTCCGGTCCGACGCGCACGCGGAACACCGTCCCGGGGCGCATGTAAAGCTTTTCCACGAAAGCCTTGAATCCTTGATTCTTGAGCCGTTGTTCCAGCAACTTGGCGTTTTCCTCGCTCGAAAAGCTCCCGAGTTGGATCGCCCAGGCCGTGACACCGAGCCG
>JBOIDL010000026.1:0-26630 GCA_050740435.1 Gammaproteobacteria bacterium | reverse complement strand
CACGCTGTCGATGGACGATACGGCGGAAGTTATCGATGCCCTGAGAGAGCGTTTCCCGAAAATCATCGGACCGAAGAAAGAGGACATCTGTTACGCCACGCAAAACCGCCAAGACGCGGTGAAGCGATTGCTCAAGGAATGTGACGTGATTCTGGTGGTGGGATCGCAAACCAGCTCGAACTCAACGCGCCTCAAAGAGATTGCGGAAAAGCAAGGGATCCCCGCGCACTTGATCGATAGCGCGGCCGAAATCGAACATGCATGGGTAAACAACAAACAGACCGTAGGGGTAACGGCGGGAGCATCGGCACCCGAGGTGCTGGTCGAGCAGGTGGTGCAAAAGCTAAAGGAATGGGGTGGTAGGACGGTTTTGGAAGCGCCCGGCATACGCGAGAAAGTCGTGTTCAGTCTCCCGAGGGAGCTCGCCAAGTCCTCCAATCCGGATGTAGCACTGACGTAATCCTGACCATCACGGCGCGCCCGCCGGCGATAGTGATCACGTTATTGCAATAAGCCTATCGGTCGGGAGATTAAACCTCTCGAACGCCGATACATTACGGTCCTCGAATGCTTGCTGACTGCATCGTAGTGGGCGGGGGCGTGATCGGAATGCTCAGCGCGTGGGAACTGGCCAAGGCAGGGTGTAAGGTCGTCCTTCTAGAACGCAATCGCCTGGGACAGGAGGCATCCTGGGCGGGGGCAGGCATACTCGGGCCGCTGCCGCCTTGGAGCATCCCGAGCGCGCTCGATCCGCTGCTGCGCTGGAGCCAGGTCCGTTACCCGGAGTTGGCTAGCGAGCTACGCGATCTCACGGGCATCGATTGCGAATGGACGCAATCGGGGCTCTTGCTGCTCGACGCGGCGCTCAACGGCGATACCTCCTCCTGGGCTAGACATAGCCGTGATCGCTGTGAGATCCTCGGCCCTGCGGAACTAAAGGCGCTGGAACCGCGGGTGCACGCATCCGACCAAGCCCTGCGGTGGCCTAGCATGGCCCAGATCCGTAACCCGCGGTTGCTGCGCGCCCTCGCGGCCGTGACGCGTCAAGCCGGGGTTGGTATCTACGAGAACGCCCAGGTGTCTTCAGTTACCGTGTCCCATCGTCGGGTCGTCGGTGCGATTGCCAGCGCGGGTCGCTTTTTGAGCGAAACGGTTATTGTCGCCGGGGGCGCATGGAGCGGCCAACTACTCGCCGGACTGCCCTTCCCCCCCACGGTGGCGCCGGTACGCGGTCAAATGCTTCTCTTTGAGACGAAAACCCCGCTTTTCCACCATATCCTGCTGCGCGAGGAAATCTACGCCGTGCCCCGCGCTGATGGGCGTGTCCTCATCGGTAGCACGCTTGAGCGTGTGGGGTTCGACAAGTCGGTGACGCCGGGGGCTCGATCCGTTTTGGAAGCGGTCGCGTTCGGACTGGTTCCGGAACTAGAGCAAGCCAAGCTCGCGGGGCATTGGTCGGGTTTAAGGCCCTATCCGCAACGCGACACACCGATCATCGCGGCTCATCCTGCGATTCGTGGGCTGTATGCGAATACCGGGCATTATCGATTGGGTGTGACCTTGGCACCGGGATCGGCGCGCTTAGTCGCGGACTTGATTTTGGCACGCTCGCCGGTCGTCGATCGGGAAGTGTTTGCTTGGCCGGGTTTTGAAGCACGCGCGCCGGGAGGGTGCAAGCAGCCGAAGCTAGGCGTACACTAAGGATCAAACTCGGACAGAGCACCTTAAGCGTATTCGATGCTCGTTCACGATGAATCCGCCGCCGTTCATATTGCAACGGCAAGCAGTCAAGCCGACGGCCCAGCGCGTGGAGATCGCGCTGCTGTTGGTGCAAGAGCATCAACACTTGTCGGCCGAGCAGGTGCTCGCTATTTTACAAAATCACCACATTGCATATACTTGCGTTGACTTAGACCACGCATTCGCCGGTGTAGCTCAGTCGGTAGAGCAACTGATTCGTAATCAGTAGGTCGGGGGTTCGATTCCTCTCGCCGGCACCAGTAAATCAATGACTTAACCCACAGCCGCTTTATGTCAGTCGGTTTTGGGTAGCATTGTGGGTAGCAATCCTGTAAGCCGAGATTTACCTACACGCGGTTGTTATCACGCATAAAATCTGCTGGCACGATCTGCGCTCCTACATACTCACCGGCCTTCTCTTCGGTGGCACCAACGGCCTACCAGATCGTGGCCTTGCCCGCCTTGGCCAGGCTACCATGCCCCGCGGCAAGGGCGTGCTCGCGGGTATAGCGTGCGAGCGCGGAGAGCGTCCACAGCTCGGCCGCCAAACCGTGATCGGTGGGCTTGGTGCACGCGATATTCAACACCCACGCCTTCGCCTGCTGTGTGATCAGCGGCTCCTTGGGGCGGGTGGTAGTGGTCTTTCAGTCCCGCCTCCACCCCGGCCGCCAGCGCCTTGTCGATGCATTTGTAAATGGTAGGCCGACTCAACCCCAACGCCTGTTGAATCGCCGCCGGACCCTCACCCCCAGCGTAGCGCAGCAGGATCGCAGCGCGTTCGACTTCCCGCTTCGGCGCCTTGCGCGAATCCCGCAACCGCTCCAACCTCTCGCGTTCATCTGCCGAAACCACCAGCGCCGGCCGCCTTGTCTTTCCCGCCATCGCCGCCCTCCCAGACCACGGATAAGCCTGGGAAGTTAGGATGGCACTACAAAGCAGAAAAGTAAATGTTTTATAGAATCGTTATACTAGTCGCTGATCCGCAGAGATTTGAGCTCGTTGATGCCCGGGTGGTTAGGGTAATTGATCTCGAGGACGCGGATCGCATCATTCGCCAGATCATCGAGCTTGAGAACGCGGTAAGCCTTCGCCATCATGAACAGGGCGTCGGGCATGGCCGGGGCGCGCTGGTAGTTCTCGACCACGTAACGCGCGCGATTGGCCGCCGCGACATAGGCTCCGCGGCGCATATAGTAATGCGCGGTATTGATCTCGTGCTGTGCCAGCAGGTTGCGTAGATAGGTCATGCGCAACTGCGCATCCTTGACATAGCGGCTCTTCGGAAAGCGTTTAACAAGCTCCGAAAAATCTTGAAACGATTTCGATGCCGTGGCTTGATCGCGCTGCGAAGGATCGATCGGCAAATAGCGTTCCGTCAGTCCCTTGCCCGTATTAAAATTGGCCAATCCCTTCAGATAGTACGCGTAATCCACATGGGAGTGGTCCGGGTAGAGCTTGATGAATCGGTCGCAGGCGGCGACGGCCGAGGCAGATTCGTCGTTTTTATAATAGGCGTAGGCAAGGTCGAGTTGGGCTTGCTGGGCATGCACGCCGAAAGGATGCCGGGCGAGCAACTTTTCGTAGTACTCGACGGCCTTGGTGTAGTACTCGGACTCCAACGACTCTTTTCCCTCGGCGTATAATTTCTCGGCGGACCAATCGGCAGTCTCGTCTTCTTTATCGTCGCCGAAGATGGCGCAACCGGCGAGCGCCGCGAGGATGATCAGGAGATACAAGATGCGCATAGGGGTCAATGCAAGCGTGTGGGCATATTATTCATTCTATTGGTATTCGAATCCCAGGGCGAGTTTTAGGGAGCTTTCTTAGTGATCCAGTGGGCGAATGCGAAACGATGAACTCATGAACGGGGAGCGCCTCACATCGGTGATCCCGAGCGAATTCACCGGCATGCGTGTCGATCAAGCCGCGAGCCGCTTGTTCGCCGATTATTCGAGAACCACGCTCAAGGGCTGGATCCTCGATGGCAAGCTGCTGGTGAACCACCGGCGCGTGAAACCGCGGGAAATCCTTCGCGGAGGGGAAGCGGTGGAGCTCTGGCCGAGTGTCGATGCGTGCGTCGCGTCGCAATCGCAGCCGATCGCACTCACAATCGTGTATGCGGACGCAGACCTCATCGTTATCGAGAAGCCCCCGGGACTGGTCGTGCATCCCGGGGCCGGGAATCGCGAAGGGACCTTGCTCAATGCGCTGCTGCATTTCGATCCTAGGCTGGCGCTTCTACCTCGCGCCGGCATCGTACATAGGCTAGACAAAGACACTTCGGGCTTGCTCGTGATCGCGCGTTCGCCGCGCGCGCACACTTACTTGGTAAAAGAGCTTAAAGCACGCCGGATCATGCGCGAATACGATGCGGTAGTTCGAGGCGCGTTGGTCGCCGGTAGCACGGTGTCCGCACCCGTGGGCCGGCATCCCGTTCAGCGCACGCGCATGGCGGTCGTCGCGGGGGGGCGGGAAGCCGTGACCCACTATCGCGTGGTGCGGCCCTTTCGCGCGCATACGCACCTGCGGCTCCGGCTCGAAACCGGAAGGACCCATCAGATCCGCGTGCACATGGCGCACCTGCGCATGCCCATCGTGGGCGATCCGGTCTACGGAGGCCGGTTGCTGCTACCGCCGGATGCTACCCCCGAGCTGGCCCGCACCCTCCAAGAATTCAAGCGCCAGGCGCTGCACGCATCGAGGCTACGGCTGCTGCACCCCTCGGCCGGACGCGAGCTGGAATGGCAATCGACCCTTCCCCCCGATATGACGCAACTCTTGGAGGCTTTATACGAGGATGCGCGGGGATTCCGATCCGGAACGCGTCCCCCCTGATGCCAAAGACGGCGGCGCTCAGCCCGAGTTTCATAACGCCCGATTGGCCAGCCCCGCGTGGCATACGCGCCTGCGCGACGACGCGCGTGGGCGGCATGAGCCTGGCGCCCTATGATTCGTTCAACCTCGCCGAGCACACGGGGGATGATCCTATGGCGGTACGCGCCAACCGCAATGCCCTTTATGCGGCTTTGGGTATCGGGGTTCCGCCGCGTTGGCTGGAACAGCAACACGGCGCCCGCGTGATCGATCGCGCCGATGCGGATGCCGGCCCGCAAGCCGACGGCGCCTGTACCTCGGCAGCGGGTATCGTGTGTGCGGTGCTCACCGCCGATTGCCTGCCGGTATTGCTATGCGATCGTGACGGCACGCGCGTGGCGGCGCTGCATTGCGGGTGGCGCGGGATCGCGCGCGGGATCATCGAAGCCGGCATTAGAGCAATGCAACGGCCCCCGTCGCGCCTCCTTGCGTGGCTCGGCCCCGCGATCGGTCCCACGGTCTATGAAGTCGGTGAGGAGGTGCGGGAGGCGTTTACCACAATGAGCGGAGCATTAGCGGCAGCTTTCCAACCGACACCTGCCGGGCATTGGACGCTGGACCTGACAGGCGCCGCGCGCATACTCCTCGAACAACACGGGGTAAGCTGCGTTTATGGGGGTGATCGTTGTACGTACACCGAGCCGGACCGCTTCTTCTCGCACCGCCGCGACGGCCTCACCGGCCGCATGGCCACCTGCATTTGGCTGGAGAAATCGACGCGCTGAGAAGGCGGAGTTGGCTGAGCACGATGGAAAGACCGCAAGGTGTTCCATGGACTTTGGGCGTCCAGGGGTTCGCTCTCCGGCCACCCCGTCGTCGGCCTAAAGGATCCCCATTTTTCCACATCTTCTTTGTAGGGATAGTTCCGGATCGGTTTCCGAATGCTCGTACTACTCTTGCTGCCCACACTGGCTACACCGCCGCGACAAACTCAGCTACAGTCAAGCCCGCCGCGCGAATGAGGCTTCTTAGCGTACCTTTTGCGACTTCTCTATGATCGGGAACGGACAAAGTCGCCATCTCTCCTTCTTTTACCACGACGATGTGGCTCCCGCTCTGCCGTGCAATCTGCCATCCCAGCGACTCGAATCCGCGGACAACCTCGCGTCCGCTGAGACGGGGAAGCACAGGCGGCACTAGGCCGCTACCTCAACTTGTCGGGTCTCGATAGTCAAAGGCAAACCGCGCTCCGCACGGACTTGGAGGCACTGGAAAATCGCATCCTGGATGTTTCGCAGAGCTTCATCCTTGGTCTGGCCTTGACTGATACAACCGGGAATCGCCGGACATTCGACGATCCAGATTCCGTCTTCGTCGCGATTTATCGTAACGCTGAATTTCATATCGATACTCTAGCTGTTATTGCCCTGGAAAAAACAAGCAACCGTTATGTCATTTGGCTCATGACGGAATCGAGTGGGTAGTTTTGAGCATTTTAATGTGCTGGTAGCATGCAGGTCAGGACTTTCAATCGCAGGTACTCCTCGTCTCTGAGTCCATATGCGCGTCGTTGGATGACTCGGATCTTCTTGTTAAGCCGTGCTTGACATAGGAGTATTTATATACGATATTTAAGCAGTGGTGAATTGTGGGTATTTGTGGGTGCCCAGTAATTTTAGCTGTTATTCAATTAGAAAAGGAGACATACGAAAATGTTCATGATGAACAGGCCGATATACATGGTAGATAGTAGTTAGTGTGTCGATGAAACAGTAGTGTGAGCGCGCTTTAGGTGGACTATCGTACGCATGCATGCCGACTTGACGAGCTAAAAATGAGTGGTATCATGTGTACGACAGTACGCCGGGAGCGCATGTATGTCTACAAATGAACACGGTGATCGGCCATTAAAGAAAGTACCGTAGGCGGAGAGGAGGTTTGATGAACTGGAAGTTGAAATCCCTCCGTCAAGGTTTAGAGGGGTAGGGTTTACGCTAGGTGGGTTGCTCGGCACTGTGGTTGGAGCGTTCGCATACCACTACTCGCAGCACACCCAAGAGCTAGTGAACCTTATGGAGTTGCTTAAACGTATGTTGTAGTAACTCTCGCCGTTAATATGTGAACCGGCTGATACCGACGGAGAAAATATGTCTGCATTAACATCAACAAATCCTCTACATCCGGTTTCTGGTTTGTTAAATAAATTGCGTCGGGAAGAAAATCAGTCTTTATCTGGTAGTAGATCACCTTTGGAGCGTGGGGCTAAGAAAACTCGTCTTCAAATTGTGCTGGGCCAGAATTCTGTAAGAAGGTTGGACGAAATGAAGGAATTTGTCGAGCCCTCTACCAGATCCGAAGTTTTTCGCGTGTCGCTAAGAGTGTTGGACGATATCGTCGAAGAGCTTAAAAAAGGGAATGAATTCCTGATTCGCGATAAGAATGGGAATATCCGTCCTTACGATTGGTCAATTTCGTAAGATATACGCACTGGCGAACAAGCCCACACTTTGTAGGGAAGTGTGGGCTATTTTTTTGGTTGTATCATCGGTGGTTTATCCCCCGCAAGCAATTTAGAGCCTTACTATCCATGAGAAAGGCGTCGTTTCAGGGATCAATGCGCTAAGCCTCGATGCCAAGGGGCGTCTGGCGATGCAAATGATGCGGAGTTACGCAAGCTCCTGTGTACTTGATGCGCAAGGCAGGATCCGCATTCCCGAGGCGCTGCGGGAGTTCGCAAACCTCGTTAAATATATTACCTTTATAGGTCAAGGTAATCGCTGCGAGCTTTGGGATCCCGATGCCTGGGTTGCACAGCGGGATGAATGGCGATCCGACATCGGGCGCGGAGTCGGAACGGCGTCGGAGGCGTTGCGCGATTTAGCGTTGTAGGCACGCGCAGGGTACCGGAGGCAGAAGTCGAGACCTGACCCCGTGCCTTTTTAGCTCTTTGCCTATGTCGGTCGGTGGGACCCTGTGCGACCGAAATGCTTGCGCAACTCGTCGGCCTCGATTAAGAACACCCCCTCCTCGCCGCGTGTCAGCTCGATCCACACGAAGGGGAGGTGCGGATAACGCTGCTCGAGGGCGCCGGCGCTCTCGCCGACTACGACGAGCACGCCGTTGTCCGTCAGGTGATGCGACGCATCTTCCAGGATACGGCTGACGACACTGAGGCCGTCGGGGCCATCGAGGCCGACGGCGGGCTCGTGGCGGTGCTCGCGGGGAAAGGCGGTCACATTGTCACCCACACGAGCGCGAAGACCCTGCTTTGTTACTTCGTAAAGACTTTGAACTGTGAATGATCTTTAACGGAGACCCTTCCCGCATCAACATCAATAAAAATGTTTCTACAAGAACAACCCATACCATCATCAGGCTGACTCGGTATCACAGCTCCACATTGCCCGCATTCATAATAAATACTTGACCCTTCCGGATACCCTAAGGAAGAATCAAATGTTAAATAGTTTTTTCTCATGCACTCTATTTAACCTGCTTTAAATGCCCAGAATCTAACAAATCTTGAACAGTTCTTGGAAGCTCAAACTGCGTGCCTTCTCCAGGCTGGTTAAACCAAGGCGCAGCAGACCCGGCGTCCACCTGAATGGGTTTTGCTACTTCGTATGTGTTTAAAGCTTTGGATGCTGAAGATGCTGGTAACGAGCGATTCGGAAAGGGAGTCCCAACTGGAGAAACAAAGGTCCCATTGGGGCTACCATATCGATCAACTTTAGCACCAGGAATTAGAGACGCCGGAGCCGAATCCCCGTCAAAACCGCGATTTGGAGGCCATGCAACATTGTTTGCCCCGTTTGCAACCCTCGCTACATCCCCAACCTTGTCCGCTGCGCGGGCGGCCTTGATAGCGAGGCCGGTGCCCGGAACGGGGCTGACAAGCCCTGCGGCGCTGGCGGCGAGATCGGCTCCCGCCGATGCGATGGCCCCGGCGTTACCCGAGGCGAGGGCGAGTCCGAAGTTGATGGAATCGGCGATGAAGAAGCCGGCATCGAGCGGGCTATTGCCATCCGGATCGACATACTTGTAGGGGTTATTGTTGGCGTAGGCGTAGCGGTTGAATGACTGGGCGTTGGCCGCATCGAAACCTGCGGGGTCGGGGGCGAGGAAGCGCCCGATCCGGGGGTCGTACCAGCGGGCGCCGAAGTTCTGGATCCCGAGGTCGGGCTCCTCGAACTTGCCGGTGTAGCCGGGCTCGCTCGACGCCCCTGGGCCGATGGGCTGGCCGTAAGGTGCGTAAGACTTGCGCCACACCACGCGGCCTTCTTGATCGGTCGCGGCGATGGGGGAGCCCAAGGCGTCGTTATGGTAATGGATGACCCGCTCTACCGCTTGGGCCGGGGCGAGCATGGCGAGCCCCAAGAGCAGGGCGGTGAGGAGATGGGCGAAATGCGTGCGTCCGTTCACGAGGAGTAACCTCATGGTTTCAGTTCCGTTCAACGATAGCGGCGCTACATCGAGGATGGTAAAGGTGGCCTGCGTTGTCCTCAACGGCCTCCTCTGACCACAGCGTGGAGCATCGAGTTCGGGATCATCCATTAGCCGACAACGTTTCTCCAAGCATGATAGTTTTAGATCGCACGAAGGACAGGGGTTCAGCCCTCGCAGGAAGCGAGTCAGACTTTGCATTGTGGCTCGCTTTGCCGCAGGCTCAAACCTCTATTGGAATTGACTCCATGGCCAGACCACTTCGGATCGAATTACCCGGGGCGCTGTATATATCACCGCCCGGGGCAATGCCCGGCAGGACATCCCTGTGTCCCAGTCCGGTATACGTCGTGAGCCCCCCACCGTCCGAGCACCGACGACGGTAATTTAGCTCTTTGCCTATGTCAGTCCGCGGATCCTCCGTGATCGAAATGCTGGTGTAGAGCGTCGGCCTCAATCAAGAACACCCCGTCCTCGCCGCGCGTGAGTTCGAGCCACACGAAGGGGAGGCGCGGATAGCGCTGCTCGAGGGCGCCGGCGCTCTCGCCGACTTCGACGACGAGCACGCCGTTGTCCGTCAGGTGATGCGAGGCATCTTCCAGAATACGCCTGACGACGGCGAGGCCGTCGGGGCCGCCATCGAGGCCGAGGGCGGGCTCATGGCGGTGCTCGGCGCTGAGCGCCGCCATATGCTGCGTCGGAACATAAGGCGGGTTGCTCACGATGAGATCGTAGCGCTCTGAAGCGAGTGCGGCGAATATATCCGATTGCAGTACCCGAACCCGGTCTTGAACTTGATAGCGCATGACGTTGCGGTGTGCCACCTCCAAAGCCCGCGGGCAAAGATCGACGGCATCGACCCGCGCCCCGGGGAACGCCAGCGCACAAGTGATGGCGACACAGCCGCTCCCGGTACCGATATCGAGGATGCGATGGACCTCGCCCACCCAAGGCGAGAACCCAGATTCGATGAGCTCCGCGATCGGCGATCGCGGGACCAGCACCTGTTCGTTCACATAAAACGGCAAGCCCGCGAACCAGGCCTCGCCGAGGAGATACGCGGCGGGTTTGCGCGTCTGTATGCGTTGACGCAGAAGTCCGACAACTCGCGCCTTTTCTTCCTCGGTCAGGCAGCGGTCGACCCTGTCCTCGGGGGCATCGAAGGGCAGACCGAGCGCATGGAAGACCAGCAGCGCCGCTTCCTCGCGCGCATTTGTGGTCCCGTGGGCGAAACACAACCCGGCGCCGAGAAAGCGCGCTTCCGCCCAGCACACCAACTGGCGTGCGCTGCGCGCCTCGGCGAGATTGGGCGCGCGCTCGCGCACCATGCGCGTGATTCACCCGGCCTCGCCGCTGATCACCAAGAACATCTCGTTGAGCCGATGGACGAAACCGGCCGGATCATCGAGCCGTCCGCCCTCGCTCAGGAGGGCTTGGTCGAAGAGGATGCGCGCCCAATCCTCGAATCGCGGCCCTTCTTGTTCGCGCTGCAGGCGGCGCACGATGGGGTGTTCGGGATTGATCTCCAGGATGGGCGGGGTCGCCGGCAGGTCCTGGCCCGCGGCCTTAAGCAGGCGTTCCAGATGGGCGCCAAGCTCGTGCTCATCGGCGACTAGACAGGCCGGTGAGATCGTCAAGCGGTGAGTTACCCGCACGTCCTTGACCCGTTCGGCCAGGCTTTTGCGGATCCGCTCGACGAGATCCCTGTACTCGCCGGCATCGGTTTCCGCCGCTGCCTTGTCTTCCTTATCTCCGAGCGCCCCGAGATCGAGCGCCCCCTTGCTGACCGATTTCAAAGGTTTCCCACTGTACTCGGTTAAATGGGTCAAGGCCCAGTCGTCCACGGGGTCCGACAACAACAAGACCTCGATGCCTTTCTTACGGAACACCTCGAGATGCGGGCTGTTCTTAGCGGTGGAAAAACCGTCGGCGACGACATAATAGATCGCACTCTGCCCCTCCTTCATGCGGGCCACGTAGTCATCGAGCGAGACCTCTTGCTCCTCGCTGTCGGTATGCGTGCTCGAAAAGCGGACGAGCTTCGCGAGCCGATCCCGGTTCGAGGCGTCCTCGATCAAGCCCTCTTTGAAGACCCGACCGAAGGTCTTCCAAAATACCCCGTATTCGCCCTTGGACACCAGCTCTTCCAGGAGTCCCAAGACCTTTTTTACGGCGCCCGCGCGCATCCCGTCGATGGTCTTATTGTCCTGCAGGATCTCACGCGAGATGTTGAGCGGCAGGTCATTGGAATCGACGATACCGCGCACGAAGCGCAGATAGCGCGGCATCAACTGCGTGGCGTCATCCATGATAAACACCCGGCGCACGAAAAGTTTCACCCCGCGCCGGCGTTCGGCGTCCCAGAGATCGAAAGGCGCGCGCTGCGGGAGGAAGAGCAGCAGCGTGTATTCGAGCTTGCCCTCGACCTTGCTGTGGATGCGAGCGAGCGGGGCCTCGTGGTCATGCGCCACGTGTTTATAAAACTCGTTGTATTCTTCGTCGCTGATCTCGCCCTTCGGCCGCGACCAGAGCGCGGTCGCCGCGTTCACTCGCTCGTAGCCGCTCGCGTCCTTGCCTTCCTTGGGCATGAGGATCGGTAAGGTGATGTGGTCCGAATACTTGCCGATGATGCTGCGCAGGCGGTAGCCGTTCAGGAAATCCTCCTCGGCTGGGCGCAGCTTCAGAACCACCTCGGTGCCGCGCTGTTTTCGCGGCACCGTATGCACGCTGTACTCGCCCTTGCCGTCGGACTGCCAGCGCACGCCCTCCTCGGCGCCCAAGCCCGCGCGCCGGGTCGTGACGGTGACCTCCTCGGCGACGATGAACGCGGAGTAAAATCCCACCCCGAATTGGCCGATGAGCTGTGAATCTTTCTGCCGGTCGCCGGTCAGGGCCTTGAAAAATTCCTGGGTGCCCGATTTGGCGATGGTCCCGAGGTTTTCGACCACTTCTTGGCGTGACATCCCGATGCCGTTGTCACGCACCGTGATCGTCTTGAGGTTCTCGCTATGCTCCACTTCGATCTTGATCTCGCTGTCGCTTTCGAATAAAGCCGCGTTGCCGAGCGCCTCGAAGCGCAGCCTCTCGGCCGCATCCGACGCATTGGAAATGATCTCGCGGAGAAATATCTCTTTGTTGCTATAAAGCGAGTGGATCATCAGGTCCAGCAACTGGCGGACCTCGGCCTGGAAACCTCGGGTTTCCGTCTGGGTGTCATGACTCATGGGTTTTAAATCTCCGGATAGAACGATGCGCCGTCATCGCAGCAAACGTGCACGGGTTTCTAAGTGTATCGACTACGCTCGTTGCGTTGCAACGGACGGCGTATTCGCTACACTGACCCGCATGGCGGCGAGCGCGGATCGTGGCGGCGAACATACGCCCATGATGAGGCAATTTCTCGGCATCAAGAAGGACTTCCCGGAGATGCTTTTGTTCTACCGCATGGGCGATTTCTACGAGCTATTTTATGACGATGCTGAGAAAGCCGCGGGCTTGCTTGACATTGTCCTGACCGCGCGCGGGAACTCGGCCGGGGCGCCTATCCCGATGGCGGGCGTGCCGGTGCATGCGGTGGATTCGTACTTGGCGAAGCTCGCGCGTATGGGGCAGGCGGTCGCGATTTGCGAACAAGTGGGCGAGCAGTCGGGCAAAGCGCCGATGGAACGGCGCGTCACGCGTATCGTAACCCCGGGAACCCTGACCGACGAGCAGTTGCTCGAAGAACGCCGCGACAACCTGCTGGCGGCGGTGCACGCGCAAGGGGAGTGCATCGGCCTCGCTACGTTGGACCTCGCCAGCGGCCGGTTCAGTGTCCTCGAAATCACGGGGCGCGAGGCGCTTGGCGGCGAGATCGAGCGGCTGCAGCCCGCCGAGTTGCTCTTAAGCGAAGCGTCCGATCTCGCGCCGTGGTTTACCGCGGACCCACGCCTGCGCCGGCGGCCGCCTTGGCATTTCGACACAGAGCACGCCAAACGCGCATTAGCCCAGCAGTTTGAAGTCCAAGACCTGGCGGGATTCGGGTGCGAAGACCTGGACGCCGCCTTGGCGGCGGCCGGGGGTCTGTTGCAATATGCGCGGGATACCCAACGCACCGCCTTGCCGCATTTATGTAAGCTCTGCGTGGAACGTCGGGAAGAAAGCCTGATCCTCGATGCCGCGACGCGCCGCAATCTGGAAATAAACCAGAGCCTTTTCGGAGCCAAGGAGCACAGCCTCATCGGGATCATGGATAGCTCGGTGACGCCCATGGGCAGCCGCATGCTGCGGCGTTGGTTGAATCGCCCGATCCGCGACCAAGCCACGCTCCGCCATCGTTATCACGCGATCGGCGCCCTGCTGATGAATGCCCTTTGGCACGGATTGCGGCAACCGCTGCGGGCGATTGGGGATATTGAACGGATATTGGCCCGCATCGCGCTTCGGTCGGCGCGTCCTCGGGACCTCGTTCAGCTCCGGAACGCGCTCGAAGCCTTACCCGAATTGAGCCGCCGGCTCGATGAGATCGACAGTCCCAGGCTGCAATCGCTCGCCCAAGCGATCGCGGGATTCCCCGAGCTGCGCACCTTACTCCAGGCGGCCATCGCGGAGGATCCCGCCGCCCATGTGAACGACGGCGGTGTCATCGCGACGGGCTACGATCGCGAGCTCGACGAATTGCGGCGTTTGCGCGATGACGTCGGGAAAGTGCTGGTTGCAATCGAGGCCCGCGAGCGCGAACGCACGGGCATCGGGAACCTCCGGGTCGGCTACAACCGCGTGCACGGCTATTACCTCGAGATCGGCCGGGCTCATCAGCAGAAAATCCCGGCGGATTACGTGCGCAGGCAGACGCTCAAAGCGGCGGAAAGGTACATCACGCCGGAACTGGCCGCGCTCGAATCCGAGGCGCTCCGGGCGGGAGAGCGGGCGCTCGATAAGGAGAAAGAGATTTACCAAGAGATCCTCACGCGCTTGATTCAACAACTGCCGTTGTTGCAGGCGGCGAGCGCCGCCGTGGCCGAAGCCGATGTATTTGCGTCGTTTGCCGAACGAGCCGAGACGCTTAGGCTGAATGCCCCGGAGCTCTGCGGCGGCAGCGGGGTGTCAATCGAAGGCGGCCGGCACCTGGTGATCGAACGGGTTCACGACACACCTTTTGTGCCCAATGATCTTCACCTCGCCGATGAGCGGCGGATGTTGCTGATCACCGGCCCGAACATGGGCGGGAAATCGACCTACATGCGGCAGACGGCGTTGATCGTGATCCTCGCCTACAGCGGGAGTTACGTACCCGCCGCGAAGGCGAAGATGGGTAAGCTGGATCGCGTCTTTACGCGCATCGGCGCGGCGGATGATTTGGCGAGTGGACGTTCTACGTTCATGGTCGAAATGACCGAAACCGCTAACATTCTCAACAACGCGACCTCGCAGAGCTTGGTCTTGATCGATGAGATCGGACGGGGCACCAGCACCTTCGACGGTCTGTCGCTCGCGTGGGCGACCGCCGAACACTTAGCGCGGGACATACGCGCCTATACGCTGTTCGCGACGCACTATTTCGAGTTAACGGAGTTGGCCGTCGACATGGAAGGGGTGGCGAATGTGCATTTTGATGCCGTAGAAGACAGTGATCGGCTCGTCTTTCTGCACTCGGTGCAAGAAGGCCCGGCGAATCAAAGCTTCGGACTGCAAGTGGCGCGGATGGCCGGAGTCCCCGGCACCGTGGTAAGCCGTGCCCGGGACAAGCTGCAGCGGTTGGAACGGCGGCGGCGATTGGAGACGCCGCAACCGTCCGCGCCACAGATGGAGTTATTTGATGAGGGCGCAGAACCGCCAGCCCTCACGGCGCTGCGCGCCTTGGAACCCGATGGCTTAAGCCCGCGGCGAGCCTTGGAAGAGATTTACCGCTTGCGCGCGCTGCTGGAATAGCCTGGCGGATGGGCAATGCTTAGCGCACCGGCCCGATTCCCGGTTATAATAACAAGAGAACCTGTGGACAGAAGCAAGCAATGACGTTCGTCGTTACCGAACCCTGTATAAAGTGCAAGTACACGGACTGCGTGGAGGTGTGCCCTGTCGATTGCTTCCATGAAGGCCCCAATATGCTGGTCATCGACCCCGACGAGTGTATCGATTGCACGCTGTGTGAACCGGAGTGCCCGGTGGATGCAATCCTCTCCGAAGATGATCTGCCTGAACAACAAAGGCATTACCTCGACCTCAACACGGAGTTGGCGAAGGCGTGGCCGGTCATCAACCAGCGCAAACCGGCGCCCCCCGACGCCGACGAGTGGCGCGAGATCAAGGGAAAGTTGGACATGCTGCGGCGCTAGCGCCAGCGAGCGGCCGCCGGTCCACGGTCCGCTACCCGTTTGTTAACAGCAACGCGTGCCTGGTTCGGGCCGCGTCTATCACGCGTTCCGCCGGTTTTCCTTCATTTATTTTTTGACCGCGCCGATAACACGGGCGGTTGGTGACTTCCCCGCCCGGCGAGGCCGGGGACACGCATTTTTACCATCGAAACCCATGATTCCGATGCAAGAAATCCGCTCGCTCGACGCGAATCGCAGACGGCTGGTTGCCGTTATCTGTGGGGCATTTTGTCTTCAAGCTCAAGGTTTGTACGGAGCAGAGATCTATAAATGGGTCGATGACCATGGAACCGCACATTACGGAGAACGGCCGCAAAATAAAGGCGCCGTGAAGCTTACCGTAACCCCGCAGCCGTCCGCCGGCATACGCGATAAAGAAAGATTCAAGCGCCAAGAACGGCTGTTAAAGGTCTTCGAGGAAGAACGTCAGGAGAAGGCCGCCGCCGCGCAAGAGAAACGCCTGGAGAAAGAGAAACGCAATCAAAATTGCCTGCTCGCCCGTAAGCAGCTATTCAACTACGAACGCGCATCGATGCTTTATAAGAAGGACAAAAAAGGAAATCGCGTGGTGCTTGAGCACAACGAGCGCGGCGAGGCCGAACGAGGCGCGCGCGAAGCAGTGGAACACTGGTGTGATTGATTTCCGCGCGGACCCACCGATCATGGCGCGCCAATTCTTATCCAACTATGCACACAATGCCGCAATCGCTCTCGCATAAACCGCTGCTTGGCCGTTACCAGTTACAGCGAGAGCTTGGCCGCGGAACGATGGGCGTGGTTTACCTGGGTCTTGATCGGGCGGCGAATCGCTACGTCGCGGTTAAGACCATTTGTTTAGCGGAAATCTTGGAAGAAGCGCAACTCGATGAGATAAAATCGCGCCTATTCCAGGAAGCCGAGACCATCGGGCGTCTACATCACCCGAACATCGTGGCGGTGTACGAAGCGGGGGATGAGCACGATTTGGCGTACATCGGGATGGAGTACCTCGAGGGAACCACGCTTGCCCCCTACATCAAAAAGAATAATCTGCTGCCGGTAAGGAAAACGCTATTTTTAGTCGCCACCCTGGCGCGCGCCCTCGATTATGCGCATCGCCAGCAAGTCGCACACCGCGATATTAAGCCCCGCAACGTGATGTATGCGGCGTCGAAGAATACGGTCAAGATCACCGATTTCGGCATCGCGAGCGTCATCGACGCGCATGGCGGAACGGCGGGGCTGACTGGCGGCACACCTTTTTACATGTCCCCCGAACAGGTCCTCCAGGAGCCGGTCGATGGCCGCTCCGACCTCTTTTCCTTAGGGGTGATGCTCTACCAACTTGCCACCGGTTCCCTGCCGTTTACCGCCGGAACGATGGATGCCCTGATGCACAAGATCGTGCACGATGCGCCTATCAGTCTCTTCGACGATTGTCCGGATTTGGCCCGCACCGCACCGTATCTAGGGCGAATCATGGACAAGGCGTTAAAAAAATCGCCCTCCGAAAGGTACCAGCGCGGTGCGGAGATGGCACGTGACCTGCTACTTGGCATCAACCAGATCCGCTTATAAACGAGGCGTCATGTTTCAAGCAGGGGCTCTTGAAATCATAAATCTTTCAGACAGGGGCCGCAGACGCCCGAATAACGAGGATAGTACCGCGAGCGACGCGCATCTGGGTTTAGCGGTGGTGGCGGATGGCATGGGGGGATATCGATCCGGGGAGGTGGCGAGCGCCATCGCGGTCTCTTCGGTAATGAACGATCTGCGTAACGCGTTAACTTCGGCGCGGCTTTCAGGGGGACACCAGGCCGCGTCGGAACAATCTTCCATCGTTAACCAAGCGATCACACACGCCAATTCCATGATCTACCGAACCGGACAAACCGAAGCACAATGCCATGGCATGGGAACCACGGTGATCGCCTGTTTATTTCAAAGAAAAACCGTTACCGTCGGGCATGTCGGCGATTCCAGGCTTTATCGCCTTCGGGCCGGTTCGTTCGAGCAGATTACCACCGACCATTCGGTCGTCCAGGAACTGATCGATCAGGCGGGCATGACGCCGCAGCAGGCCGCAGCGGCGGCTCCGAAAAATCTGGTCACCCGAGCGCTCGGGATCGACGAGGCTGTCCAGGTCGATATCTACGAGGAAAGTTTAAATCCCGGGGACATCTACGTTTTGTGTACCGACGGCCTGCACGATATGGTCAATAATGAAGAAATTGACTTAACCCTGCGCGAATATAATGCTAATCTTGTAGGAGCGGCGGACCGATTAATCGCTCTAGCCAATGAGCGCGGGGGTCATGATAATATTTCTCTCGTCATCGCTAGGCTGCGTGCGCATCGGAGAGCGATTTTTGTTTGGCCCCGTAAATTACAACGATGGGTTAGTTAATCGTATAGAGCGTCCTTATGTCAAAACTCGTCCTTAGTCTAAACGGCGTGGTTCAGGGAGACTATCCGCTTACCAAAGAACGCATGACGATTGGCCGCAAAGCGGACAACGATATTGCGGTCGACAATCTTGCGGTTAGCGGTAAACATGCCCTGGTCATCACCATCTTGGACGACTCCTTTCTTGAAGATCTCGGGAGCACGAACGGGACATTCGTCAACGGCAAGGTCATAAAGAAACACGCCCTACGGAACGGCGATGTCATCAGCATCGGGAAACACGAGATCCGGTATATCAACGAGCACGCCACCGCCGATGACGACGAGTTCGAAAAAACGATTATTATGCGCCCCGGAACGGCCACAGCGGCCGCGGCGCTCGCGAAGGCCATCGGCCGCACGTCAATCGCGCCAAGCTTTGGTGCGGCGGCCTCGCCGAGCTTGCAGCCCACAAGCTCGCCACTGGGGCGGCTGAACATAGTAAACGGGCCCGTTGCCGGCAAGCAGCTCGAGCTGATCAAGGCTTCGATTACCTTGGGCAAGCCCGGCGTGCAGGTTGCCGTGATATCACGGCGGCCACAAGGTTATTTCATTACGCATATCGAGGGCGGGACCGCCGAACAACCGATTTATCCGGTTATCAACGGGCAACCGATCGGGGCGCGGAGTCATCAGCTCAGAGATCGTGATGTCATTGAATTGGCCGGCATAAAAATGGAGTTTCTCACGGTTTAGGCCACCTCATCGAGCCGTCGGATGCTCGCTATGGCAAGCGGGCGAGTTACCGCTGCCGGTTTCTTAAGCACTCCAGATAGCGCCGCTCGTCGGGAAGAGCGTGAGTGCGTTGGGCTTGCCATAAGGCCTCGACCAGGCAATCCATGATGTCGTGTTGGGCATCGTGATAGGTGGGGTAACGCCTTCGCAGATCGGTATAGATACGTGCAATACCGGCAGGCCGATCCGCCAGCAACTGCTCCTCAATCGCCACGTGCATAGCCATATGCAGGAAAGGATTGGTCTCGTCGCTCTCTGGAGTATAGCGCCTCGCCAGTGCCTGCTCTGGATCCCGTAGTAATGCGTGGTATTCGGGGTGAGCGAGGATCACCTTCAAAATCAGGTTCTCGATCGGCTGTAGGGCATTGTCCGCCGGGTGTTTACTCCATACATCACTTCCTTGCCGACGGTTGATCTTGCACCAGCACAGCTAGACGCGACCTATCTCCGCCTTCTCTTTCCACTCGCAGAGATCACGGATGATACACTCGCCGCAGCGCGGTTTTCGCGCCTGACAGACGTAGCGCCCATGCAAGATTAACCAGTGATGCGCGTCTCGCCTAAATCGCTTCGGTACCGCGGCCATGAGTGCCCGTTCCACTAGGGCCGGCGTTTTGCCCGGGGCGAGTCCGGTGCGGTTCGCGACTCTAAAAATATGCGTATCCACCGCGATCGTGGGCTCTCCGAAGGCAGTATTCAAAATTACATTGGCGGTCTTGCGCCCGACGCCGGGCAATTGTTCTAATGCCGCTCGTTCATGAGGCACCTGTCCGCCGTGCTTATCGCAAAGGATCCCGCAGGTATTGATGATATTTTTAGCCTTAGCATTATAAAGCCCAATGGTTTTGATGTACGATTTCAGGCCCTCCTCCCCGAGACCTAGGATGGCCGCGGGTTCATTCGCGACCTGGAACAGTCGCCGCGTCACTTTGTTGACGCTAACATCGGTCGCCTGAGCCGAAAGGATCACCGCCACCAGCAGCTCGAATGGCGTTCGATACTCAAGCTCGGTGGCCGGATGAGGTCTCTGTGCTTGGAGGCGATTGAAGACCTGGGAACGTTGGTAGCGGTTCAATGAGGACCAGTCCCTAATGCTACGAATATGGCAGTCGCAGATCACATCATGCCCGCAAAACCCTTGGTGTTAAAGAAGGGCGAAGATCGGCGCCTGCGCGCCGGCCATCTCTGGGTCTACAGCAATGAGGTGGATACGCACACGACGCCTTTGCACGCCCTTACCCCCGGCGACAGCGTCACGGTGCTCACCAGCAGCGGTAAAGCCATGGGAACGGGATATGTGAATCCGCATTCGCTCATCTGCGCGCGCCTTTGGGATCGCGACCGCCCTTGGTCGGCGGCGCTGTGCAGAGAGCGCCTGAAGCGCGCGCTGGCCTTGCGCGAGCGCCTGTTCGACGAACCCTATTATCGCCTCGTCTATGCGGACAGTGACGGTCTCCCTGGGCTCGTGGTCGATCGCTACGGTGATCTCCTGGTGGCGCAATTCAACACGGTCGGGATGGAAAGGCGCCTCAGTGATGTCATCGATGCATTGCGGGAGGTCCTCGATCCGAAGGCGATCCTGTTGCGCAATGATTCCCGGAGCCGCCTCCTCGAAGGTCTCGACTTGTACGTTGAAGCGGCCTATGGTCAGGTGCCCGAGGAGATTTGCCTCACCGAGCATGGCGCCCGGTTCTTTGTCCCCGTGCTAAGCGCACAGAAAACCGGTTGGTATTACGATCAGCGCGCTAACCGCGCACGGATGCTGCGCTATGTCAAAGGCGTGCGCGTCCTCGATGTGTATAGTTACTTGGGGGCATGGGCCGTCCAGGCGGCATCCGCCGGCGCCCTTTCCGTGCAATCCATCGAGTCTTCAGTCGATGCGCTGCGCTATATCGAACGCAATGCGCGGGAAAATGACGTGCAGGTCGCGGCTGTGCATGGCGAAGCCTTCGCGACCCTCAAGGGCTTGCAAGCCGCCGCGGAAAGTTATGATGTGGTGATTTTGGATCCGCCGGCCTTTATCAAAAAGAAAAAAGATTTTGCCGAAGGGCTTTTAGCTTACCGGCGCCTCAACCAGTCGGCGCTCGGGCTCGTTCGGCACGGCGGGATCTTGATGACCGCCTGCTGCTCCTATCACCTCACCTACGAGGGCTTCGTGGATGTGTTGCGGCGCGCGTCGCTGCGTGCCGGGCGGGAGATACAACTGTTGGAGCAAGGGCACCAATCGCCGGATCATCCCATTCACCCCGCGATCCCCGAGACTAATTATCTCAAGGCGGCGATTTGCAGGGTGCTCTGACACCGGGCCGAGGGAGAGCACGCGATATGGTTAACCTCGCCATAACCCGCAATTGGCTGTGGCGTCATCTTACCAGTGACTGACTTGACAACTCCGCCCCACGGCTTCGAGGAGAGCGCCGGAAAGATCAATGTCCTGCTACCGCAGACACAGTGCCGTCGATGCGGGTATGCGGGATGTCTTCCGTATGCCCAGGCCATTGCCCGCGGCGAGGCCGGCATCAATCAATGCCCACCGGGTGGCAGCCACACGATCGAACGGCTCGCCGGCCTGCTAGGGCGCCGACCCATACCCCTCGATCCTCGCTATGGCGCCGAGCAACCGTCCCGTACCGCGCGTGTCATCGAGGAGCTTTGTATCGGCTGCACGAAGTGCATACAAGCGTGCCCGGTGGATGCCATCCTTGGGGCGGCAAAGCACATGCACACGGTGCTTCAGGATCTCTGTACGGGCTGTGAATTATGCCTACCGCCCTGCCCCATGGATTGCATAGAAATGATCCCCGCCGGTCTCTATTGGGATCAAACGCACGCGGACGCCGCCCGCGCACGCTTCGAGGCCCGCAATGGGCGGCTCGCAAATCCTACCGAGAATGCACCCGCGGCCGAAGCCGATCCCACGGCGCGGCTGGCCGAGATCGAGCGTGATTCCCTTCGCCGCAAGGCCGAGATCGCCGCGGTGATTGCCAGGACGCGCAAGCACCGAAACCTATAATTTGTGCTAAGTGCGTGAGCGGAACGCAGCTTGACGCGCGGCCCAATTAGCGCTCCGGTGTCGTCTGCGGGGAGGGGGTCATGCGCGCCGAGCCCGCTCCCGTACGTTCGAGCGTCGGATCGAAGCGGTCGGTCACATTGATGACGATGAATAGTAACACCAATGCGATGCCTACCCCGGCGGCGAGATTCGTATCCAGCGACTTCCGAAACAAATGGCCGCTGATCACGACGTTAACCAGAACCAGCGGAAAAATCACGACATTTCTAAAACCCTGCACCAACGGGACGTCCGGTATCAAACTGATCAGCCCCAGCGAGAAAACGACGGCCAACCCAAATGCCGAGGCTATGCTGGTAAAGGCTGTGAGCATTTGGGGAGCTCGGAAGGTCACCCCGCGCACCGCGAGCAACAATACGATGATCCCCACCGTAACCGCGGCATCGGTTAATCCCATAATTGCCGCGGATTCGATCGGCACTCTGTAGATATAAACGCCGAAGCGAATAAGCGCGTAGACAACCACACTCGTGATCAGCAACGCATACGAGGTCGGAAGGTGCTGAGGACCTTTCTCAAGCCGAGTGATCCCAGCCAGCGTATCGACGAAGGTTTTTGCTGCGTACAACATATCGAGTCCTCACATCAAGCCGGGCGCTAAAAACGCCGCGGCAAATCAGATTGTAATCGCGTCCTCCACGCTTTGGCGTGCGCCGCAGAAGGCGCGCGTTGCGGCGTGTAGTCTAAGTCAAAAGTCTTGGATTAGAAATGCTGAATCTAATACAGGCGCGTCACGCGATATCCGGCCCGCTCCAGCAACGCCGGCACTCCTTTCTCCCCGACGAGGTGTAAAGCGCCGAGCGCAACAAAGGTATTCCCCTCCTGCAGCCACGGCCGCACGCGTGCCGCCATGCGGCGATTGCGCCTCCAAAGCAGACTGTCCAGGAAGCGTTCGTAGGATTGCGCCGAGCTGGTTTGATACTTGCGGGCAAGCGCCATCAACCCCTCGAGATCGCGCTTTAGATACAACGCGGTCAGCGGCTCGAGGTCTTGCTGCAGCAGCTCGTAGTGGCAAACGGCATCCTTAAGCAAGGCGATTTGGTCTTCGAGGTGCAGATCACCCAATGCCCCTGCCTGTTCCGCAAGCGACTCCAGTCCCGAAATCGCCATCCCATGCGCCTTGGCTCGTTGCATTAACGCGATATCGAGCGGTAGCAGGCTGGAAGGCGGAGGTACGCTGAGCGTCATATACGCGGCCCAAGGCTTGATGCGATGCGCGATTTCCGCGGAAATACCGTAGCGTGCAAGAAGCGGTTCAGCCGCGCCTGCGAGCTCCGCGCCCACCTGCTCCTTGAACGAGGCGGCATCGCCATAAAACATCAGGTTAGAGAATTCGGCGATGCCGGCCTCATCGAGCACGGCCTCCATGACAAAGCGGCGGCTTTGCTCAAAGCTCGACGAGACCACTCGGGGTAAATCGAGCACGCGCCGATCGCCGAGATGGATCGTGCCGAAGATATGACTCGGTGGAACACCCGCTTTCGAGATCCGAAATAAAAGCCCCTGCGCATACTTGCCGGCCGCAAATGCGGCAGGCGTCGCGGCGGGCACGAGCGGTTTGCACTCGAGCGCCCGGCACGGGTCCGCGAGGCTCCAGAGCAGCGCAACCGCCAGCAACCCTTTCATCGACACATCACGCCGCTGTCTCTTGGTTCGCCAAGGCGGCGACGCTCGCCCTGGCGGCGTGCTGGCGCTCTTCCAGCGCGCGTTCGCTCCCCACCGTCCGGCCGCGCATACGTGCAAGCCGCGCCTCACTTATAGGTTCACGCAAGGCGCTCAATGTGTCCAGCGCCGCGGGTAGCGCCGCGGGCCGATTGCACATGAGGACCATATCGCACCCGGCTGTGAGTGCGCGCTGCGCGCGTTCGCTGTGAGCACCGGCCCCACGGGCGCCCGCCATATCGATGTCATCGCTGAAGATGGCGCCCTGAAATCCGAGATCCTTCCGCAACACCTGCCGCAGCCATACCTCCGAGAAACCGGCGGGCGCCGTGTCCACTTCGGGATACCTGACATGCGCCGGCATGACGGCGTCTAGCCCCGCGCGAACCAAACCCGCAAACGGCACTAGATCCGCGCTAGTTATCGCCTCAAAGCTCCGGCCATCCACGGGGATCTCGCAATGGGAATCCGCCGCGACCGATCCGTGACCGGGAAAGTGTTTGCCGACACCCGCCATACCCGCCTCGTGCATCCCATCGAGATAGGCCTGCGCGAGCCGAGTGACCGTCCGCGGGTTAGGGTGGAACGCCCGGTCTCCGATCACCTGACTCACCCCGCTCCCAAGATCGAGCACGGGCGCGAAGCTGAAATCGACACCCAGGGTACGCAGCTCGATGGCCATGAGCCAACCATACTCCCGAGCCATAGCCCGAGCGCGTTGCGGGTCCTTGTCGTCGAGTCGGCCCAATGCCGCGCAGGGGGGCAGCGCGGTAAAACCAGGACGGAAACGCTGCACCCGTCCGCCTTCGTGGTCCACGGCCACGAGCAAGGGTGGATCGCGCACGGCATGGACCTCCGCGACCAGGCGAGCGAGCTGCTCGCGGCTGGCGTAATTGCGCGTGAAAAGGATAACGCCCCCTGCGGCCGGATGGGCCAGCAGATCCCGTTCGCCGGGCATTAGCTCGGATCCCTGGAGGTCGAACATGAGAGGACCTAATGGCACGTGGATTTAGCTTGCTTTAACCTGGCGATCGAATGCTTCCTCGCCCCGCGGCGGACGAAACCTCCGCGCGCGAGAGGTCCTTCGGGACACTGGGCACAACATAGGATATCCTATTTTCGCACGCAGCCGAGCGCCCGCACCATGCATATCGAGATCAGACTGCGGCAACAAGAACTCTGGTTACTGGCGGGGCGCGACATCGTTCGCCGCTATTCCGTCTCGACCGCCAAGAACGGCCCTGGGGAAATGGAAAACAGCGAATGCACACCGCGCGGCTGGCATGCGATCTGTGAAAAGATCGGCGCGGGTTGCGCGAGCGGCACGGTGTTCGTTGCCCGCCAACCGGAGAGTAAGGTCTATGTTCCCGAGTTTCGCACCCTCTATCCAGGAAAGGATTGGATCCTCACGCGCATCCTGTGGCTGACCGGCTTACAGCCGGCCTTTAACCAGGGCGGCCCGGTCGACACCAAGCATCGCTTCATATACATCCACGGCGCCCCCGATGACGTCGCGATGGGTACACCGGGGTCGCGCGGTTGCATCCGTATGCGTAACGCCGACGTTATCGATCTCTTCGACCGAGTCGAGGTCGGTACCCGCGTCCTGATCCGGGATGAAGCACTCTGACTTCGGCACGGAGCGGTGCGCGCGGCCGGCACGGGTCAACGCGCTTAAGCGCCGCATTGCCTGTACGCTCAGCAAGCTTGCGAACGATCTGTTCTACCGGGTGTACCGCCCCGAGTGGCGCGCATTTGACGAACTGGTCACAAAGCAATTCGCCGACAGCAGCGACTTCTTCTTCGTCCAGATCGGCGCCAATGACGGCGTGACCCACGATTTCTTGCACCGTTACATTCAGGCGTATCGATGGCGCGGGATCCTGGTCGAGCCTGTCCCGGCATACTGCGATCTCTTGCGCGCCCATTACCAAGGTGTTCCCGCTGTCGTCATCGAGCAGTCGGCGATCTCGATCTCCGAGGGCACCCGAACTTTTTACCGCATCGATGATCCTGCCGCAGAGCTTCCGGCCTGGTCCAAGGGCCTCGCCTCGCTGCACCTGGAGGTCATCAGAAAACACCGCTGGATGATCCCGGATCTGGAAGAGGCGATCGTCGCCGAGCCGGTGCGGTGTATCACGCTTGCAACCTTAATCCGCAAGCATCAGGTCAAGAAAATCGACCTCTTGTCCGTCGATACGGAAGGCCATGACTTCGAGGTAATCAAGCAGCTCGACTTCGCGCGGTTTCTACCGCGGATGATCATCTACGAGCATAAGCACCTGCGGCGCGAGACGAGGCGGCACTGCGAGGACCTGCTGACTGCCCAGGGCTATCGGCTTACGAAGCACCTGAGTAATACCTTGGCGTATCTGCCGTATTCCGGTTCCAGTTCAAAAGTAGAACGCGAAGCCGAAGAGCGAGCGACGAGACATACCGTAGATGGTAGGCGAGGAGCGAGCGAGGAAGGCGACAAAGTAATATGAATGAAATGGGAAGCGGAATTAATGCGTGACTGATCGGTTTGCCTGCGCCTCCAGCAGGGGCATCAAGATCTCCGTTACTCGGTCCACAGCGCCGCGGTTCTCGGCCACCACCGCTTGAGCGCGGCGCCTGGCCGTTGCGCGCAAGTCGGAATCGGCGGACAACCCACAGGTCCATCGGTACTATTCCTCTCGCTTAGAAAGGGCGTTTGAAATTCTTATACCTCGATTTTCATTGTGTTTCGGGGGCCGCAGGCCTACTTGAACAGTTGCGGAAATCGTCCCTAACACCCAGCCGAGCTCCACCATAAGTCCGCTCAGTCTGTAGAACGCGAGTCCGGCGCGAAACCTTACAAGCGTCGGCTAGGCGGTCGATCGAGATAGGTTCGTGAGAGCGCATTGTCAGCCCGGCACGGAAGGATGCCCGAACCTCGGTCACGAAAAAGCGGGCGCGCCGATGGCCGTCGCCACGAAGATATTCACTACCGGCCTGGTTGCCAGGTGAGCGGCATGGATAGCTTCTCGCTTGCGAATCAGCGCATCTGTAATCCATCCGCGCTTGACTTCCAAGACAGTTGCTCGGCGCGCCAAGCAGGCCTCCCTGGGCCTAGCTCTAGGCCGACTCTTCTTTCCACGTTTCTCTCTATCTATTTGATTAGGTGGACAAAGATGCCTTTTCGCGCCTCAAGATGTAGCCATGTTGATATGTAATAATGTGTTGACATGTGCGCTATGGTACGTGGCCATGTACATCGAGCAGATCCCGAACAGGAAGTCCCCACCCGCCGTGCTCCTGCGGGAGTCCTACCGGGAGGGCAAGCGGGTGCTCAAACGTACCCTCGCCAACCACAGTTGGTCGAGGGGCTGCGCACGCTGCTGCGTGGAGGCACGGCCGTCGAGCGG
>JBOIDL010000025.1:0-26643 GCA_050740435.1 Gammaproteobacteria bacterium | reverse complement strand
TTTTCGATGCCCGGCATCCGGAACCGGGGGCAATGAAAGATACCCTCCAGCATCTGGTCGCCGAGACCATTAGCAGACCCGACTCCAACAAGTTTCTGTTTGTGCTCAATCAAATTGATGCGACCGCCCGCGAAGACAATCCGGAAGAAGTCTTCGCGGCATGGCAACGCGCCTTGGCGAGCGCGGGATTGACGGCCGGCCGTTTTTACCGCATTTACAACCTGGAAGCAGCCAACCCGATCGACGACGATAATCTGCGGCAGCGATTCGAGCAAAAAAGGGCCGTCGATATGGCGGAGCTCGTGGGCCGGATGCAACAGGTTGAGGTGGAGCGCTGCTACCGCATTATCGGTGTTCTGGAGAAGACGGCTAAGGCTATCCAAGTGGATTTCGTGCCGCAGATTAGCGCGACCAAACGAAAATGGAAACTACGCGTTTTGCTGTTGGACGCGCTCGTCTACGGATTGGTATTCAGCGTACTACTGGCATCGGGTATTTCCGCCGGGTGGTGGGCCGATGGGTCGTTTTCTCCTGCCTGGCTGCATAACCTCCCCGATTTCCTCCAACTCGCCGGCGCCGCGGTCGTGATCGCGCTCTTAATTTACCCTCATTTTGCATTGCGCCAACTCGCCGCCAAGACCGTAATCAAAGGACTGGGACGTGAAACCCTAGCCCAAGAAATCAAAGACTCCTTGATACGCGCGTTCAAGCAAAACACGCGCTTTATGCGCTCGATTTTTCGTACGACACCCGCGGGATGGGGGCGGCGGGCTCAGCGCGGCATTATCCGCGTGCTGAGCGATGCCGACCGCTACGTCGAGAGCCTTAACGACCGCTTCGCCAATCCGTCCGGCCACGAGCCCGCCGGCTCGGCCTCACGGCCATCGCGTCTCACGGATCATGAAGCCGCGAACGAGCGAGCTCAGCGCGGCAACGGTATCCCCGGTTTACTGGAAATCCCGACAGTCTCGCGGGTGGCGGACACTGCGCGCTTCGAACCCGGCGCGAGGATAACGCCCGCGGACGATAGTGATCCACAGCGCCGAAGCGCGCGCCGCATCATTCACTTTGAGGAACCTCCACCGGTTCGCAGCCGAGAATAGGACCAGCCGCCATTACTGTTGTTCGGCCTGATTGGCCGTCACTTCGGCGAGCCGTCGTTCAAGCTCGGCCTTCATTGATTCCATGCCTTCCGTCGCGGGATCTTCCGGTCCTTTCCGGTTCGCCAGCATACGGTTAACCGCCTCGAGTGAGTTCCTGACCTGCTGCTCTTCTGAGAGTCCCGACGATTCTTCGCCGCAAGCAACGAGTGTTACCGCCAGGCATGCCAGAGCTATAATTTTAGCCGTTCCTCGCATAATCTCCACCCTTATAATCTTCCCCGCGGTCTGGCCGCAGGGACCTTAGCGATGGGGTTTCCAAAGGAGAGAGGCGCAGAGCTCTCCCCTTTGGTCGTCCCACGGGGTTGCATAGCCCGTGGGGCAAAATCTAAATCGGATTAAACCCCGGCAACACCAGTTGCCGGGGTTAAAATTACAACGCGTTCGTATCTCAGGGCAAGCTGAAGACACTCAACACGCCACCGAGACGCGTATAGCTATTCAATCCCTTATACGCACCTACCGCGCCTAAACCCTCGGTATCCTCGATGAGACCGGCGGCCATGCCGATACCCGCCCAACCGCCAACGCCGGAGAGCACGCCGACATACTGCTTATCCTTGTGCGTCCAGGTGTTTAGATTGCCGATGATGCCGGAGGGCGTCTTGAACTTCCAAAGCTCCTTACCGCTCTTGGCATCGATGCATTTGATGTAACCGTCCAGGGTTCCGTAGAAAACCACGTCACCCGCCGTGGCCAGGGCGCCGCTCCACACCGAGAAGCGCTCCGGAATCGACCATTTGATCTTACCGGTGCCGGCGTCCCAGGCAATGAAATTGCCGAGGTTATTGGTGCCATCGCCCGTGACCTTGCCCGCCGGGAACATATTGAGCACCGCGTTGACATAGGGCTGACCCGCGGTGTACTCGCCACCGCTCACCGGCTCGTAGTCCATGCACACATGGTTCGTGGGCACATAGAAGAGCCCCGTGCGCGGCGAGAAGGCAGCCGGTTGCTGGTCCTTCGTCCCGAGCGCGGCCGGACAGATGTTGGTGGTGTTGACGTCTTCGCCGTTCTTATGGGTGCTGTAGCGGGCCACCCCCTGTGGCCGGCCGGTCTTCATATCGACGTGGGTCGCCCAGTTGACGGCGGGATCATATTTTTCTGCCACCAGCAGGTCACCAGTTACCCGATCCAGCGTATAAGCGAACCCGTTGCGGTCGAAATGCACCAGGGCTTTGCGATCTTCGCCCTTTACCTTGATATCCGCGAGAATCATTTCGTTGACGCCGTCGTAGTCCCATTCATCGTGGGGCGTCATCTGGTAGACCCACTTGGCAAGACCGGTGTCGACATCGCGCGCCCAAATGGTCATCGACCACTTGTTGTCACCGGGGCGGACGACGGGGTTCCAAGTGCCCGGGTTACCGGATCCGTAATAGACCAGGTTCAGCTCTTTGTCGTAGGCATACCATCCCCAGGTCGTGCCACCGCCGGTCTTCCATTGATCGCCTTTCCACGTTTTGAGGCTTGAATCCTTGCCGATGGGTTTGCCCAATTCGGTGGTCTTTTCCGGATCAACGAGCAGCTGGTCATCGGGCCCCACGCTGTACGCCTTCCACGCCAGCTTACCGTCCTTGATGTTGTAGGCCGCGAGGAACCCTTGCACCCCGAACTCCCCCCCGCTGATCCCGGTAATGACCTTATCCTTAATGACATGGGGGGCGTTGGTGTTGGTCTCTCCTCTCTTGGGGTCACCGTTCTTGACCGACCATACTTTCTTTCCCGTCTTAGCGTCTATGGCCACCAACTCGGTATTCGCCTGGTGCAGAAAGATCTTGCCGTCAGCATAGGCCAAACCACGATTAACCGTATCGCAGCACATGACCGGAACGGTCTCATCATAGTTTTGCACCGGCACATATTCCCACACGACCTCCAGGTTATCCAGATTGATTGCGAAAACGTTGTTGGGGAATGGCGCATTGACGTAAAGCGTATCGTGATCGAGGCCGGTCGCACTGCCCGGGAGCACCAGCGGACCGCCTTCGTGCCCACGCAGGACACCGGTCGAAAACGTCCAGGCCGCCTGCAGCTTCGAGGCGTTCGCGGCGTTGATTTGGTCTAATTTTGAATACCGCTGAGCCCAAAAATCGCCATTCTGCATCACCCAATAATTCGGGCTGTCTTGCAGCTTGAGCAGCTCTTCATTGGCGAGCGCCGTAGCCGGTACGGCCGTGGCGATTGCTGCTAAGAGCATGCCCTGAAAACGCGTTTTTCTCATGACCTCCTCCTTCCAATGTTTTGTCGATCTCTAATTCTTATTCTCCGGGCGCCTCAGAGATCGCAAAGGCGCGAGGAGTGAATGCAATAATCCGCTGCCACGCCCGGATAGTGTACACTCGGTTGGTAGTGATTATACGCAGTCGCAGCTGTTCGGAAAATTATAACGAATCGAGTCGATTCATCAACAAGTTAAGCAGGGCAGGCGACTGGCCGGTTGCAATCAATCCGCGCCCGTTGCGAGTTACCGGCTCGTTGCGGTCTTGCCGGATACCCGCGCACGCCGGAAGAAACAGGTACGAGCGGCGGCCCGCTCCGCTTCCTCTAGCCGCGCCACGAGCGCCTGGCCTCTTTTCGAATCCCGAAACAGGCCGCCGCGCTCCCCCGGCATCGCGCGAAAACCTCGAAAAGTGGCCGCCTCCACGTAATCATCGAAGCGGATGGCTGCGGCGATCGCATCGATTTCGCACGCACACGCATAGAGATTATCGACCGTCTGCCCTCCGTGCTTGGCCATGCAGGTCAGCACCCGATCGACCCGATCGAGCGTTGGATAATCATGGGCCTGCGAGGGGGCCGACACAGTCACGCCGAGGATCATGGCCAGGGTCAGATTCATGTGATTCTAGGCTGGCACAACGCCTTTCGCCACGAGATGATCGATAATCAGTTGAACGCAACTCGCGACCGGTTCCACCCCCGAGTTGATGCGTAGTTCCGGATTCTCAGGTTCCTCATAGGGAGCTGATATTCCGGTAAACTCTTTGATCTCCCCGGCCCGCGCGCGGCGATACAAGCCCTTGATGTCGCGCTGTTCGCAAACGTCGATCGCGCACTCACAGTACACCTCGATAAAGTCCCCCGGCCCCACCAGCTTGCGCGCCCGATCCCGATCGGCGCGATACGGCGAGATGAAGGCCGTCATCGCGATCACCCCGGCATCCATGAAGAGCTTGACCACCTCCCCGATGCGGCGGATGTTTTCCACCCGATCCTGTGGTGAAAAGCCTAAATCGCCGCACAATCCGTGGCGGATATTGTCGCCGTCACACACATAGGTATTGCATCCCATCGCGAACAGGCGGTCCTCCAAGGCATGGGCGAGTGTCGATTTGCCGGACCCCGATAACCCAGTCAGCCAAATGATCGCGCCTTTATGCCCATTGCGCTGCTCCCGCCGGGGCCGGGTAATCGTTGCCTCATGCCATACGGTATTGGTGCTTTTGCCGGCGATAACATCGGCGTTCATGTGCCTTATCCTAATCGTATTTGATGTATTTGAAGCGCGGATCCTCCGGCGTCCCCTCAAGCGCACTGCCCTCTTCTTTGCCGGGCTGCCACATCACCACTTGTTCGATTTTTCTAGCGAGATCAAAATCTTTATTGGTGATGCCCTTGGCCGCATGGTTCATGAGCTTTACGATAACGAAGGCATAGGACACGGTGAGATCGGGGTGATGGAAAGCCGCTTCCGCCAGGTGTCCCACCGTGTTGACCACCATCAGCGTGCCTTTCCAGCCCGACGTTTTATATTTGCGCCTGATCCAACCCTCTTCCAGATACCAATGGGTGAGCTCGTCTTTGAGCCTCGCTTCGACTTCTTCATCGGTATAAGTTTCTTCGTGTTGCTTAATTCGCCAGCCCATCACAGGTCTCCTCGCGGCTAAAAGTCAGTTTCGGCATTTTAACCCCATAAGCGGAGATGCGCATGCGAATATGTTTCACGCGCCGCGGATCTAGCGCGCCGGTGCGCCGATGCTGGTCGCACAACACCCCTCGAAATCCGAGATAATCCGGGCCGAGCGCCATCAAGGGCTCAATATCGTTGGTTTGCAGCGATCCCGCGAGTCCCGCAAACAGCCCGAGCCGCCGGCACTCTTGAACGAAGGCCGCAAGCTCAGCTTCGCCGAGGTAGGCGCGCAGACCCAGGCCGCGCTTCTCGGCCGTATCGACCATCGCGCCCGCCAGCCCGTGATCGGCAAAGGCGCGCAGGGCCGCAACCGGACTGCGTTCACGGTCGGCGAACAGCACCGCGACCACGCGCGCGCCCTGCTTTACTTCCTCTTCGATCGCAGCGAGCACGGCGGCCCGGCGATCGCACTCAAAAAACCCGACCTTGACGAAAGCGACGCCGGTGGCAGCCGTTTCCGCTACGGCGCGACGGACCCGCTCGGGAATCGCCGGAAGATCGCCTGCTGTGGCGCTCACCGGCCGGCGCGCCTCGACCCACGCGACGACCTCGCGCATGGTCGCAAACGACACGGCGCCGAGGGCGCCTCGCGCAGGCGCCTTCAGATCGATGATATCCGCCCCTTCCTGAAACGCGGCCCTGGCCTCGGCTATCGATTGGACGCTCGCCAGAAACCCGGTCATGCGACATCGCCTAAGCGGCCGCGGCGAAAAGCCTGCACGCGCTCCATCAGCCATGCCCAGGCTTCGCGCTCGCGCTGACCCCCGGTCTTGTCGATCGCGGTGCGCAGGTGATCAATCTCGGCATCGACCTTGGCCACGGGCAAGCGGGACAAGCGGCTGACCAGGATCGCCGCTTCGATTACGGCTCCCTGGGCGCGATTGAAGCCTTGGAAAGCCCGATGCGCCTGCTCGTGCACGACCTCGCAG
Source organism: Gammaproteobacteria bacterium (assembly GCA_050740435.1). Classification (GTDB taxonomy): domain Bacteria; phylum Pseudomonadota; class Gammaproteobacteria; order JACCXJ01; family JACCXJ01; genus USCg-Taylor. Next base: position 20,641 of record JBOIDL010000025.1, on the reverse strand, counting down.
ACAAACCTGGGCCGCAGCTCATCGGGCTCCACCCGCAGCGCTCGGACCTCGATATGCGCCAGGGTATCCGCCAACCGGCAGCCCTGAATCGAAGCCGCCGGCGCCGTCGGCCACGAGCGCCGGCCGGTTAAACACCCGGCGATGATGGCGACATTGTCAGTCAGATTGAGCACCGCCTCGCCGCGACGCTCCAGATTGGACAGAGTCCGGCACGGGCGGAACGGCGCGATGATGACTCGCGGCCCCTCATAGTGAAATCCCATCGGCGCGATATGCGGGCTCGCATCTTCGTTCAGCGTCGTGATCACGGCTTCAAAAATCATCCTGTGCGCCTACTTTTTCGCTTTCCCGAGGGTGCTTCCGGACGGTTTGTAGGCGTGCAGCGCGCTGGGATCGCGCCGCACTTGGTCTCGCGCCGCGCACCCCCACCGGAGCGGCTCGTCCTGCATGTAGCGTTTTCCCAGTTGCCAGGCCAGTTGCGCGCGCGCCAGCTCGACCCCCATATAAAAAGCATGCGGCGCATCGCTCTGTAATTCTTTCAGATGCGGAAATAGATCAAAAGGGTCGCGCGCCGCGATCATCCCGTCGCGATTGTACACATGAATGCCCACTTCCGAGACCTGGACGCGATAACTGGGATCGCGGATCTCCTTGGCGGTCTCGGCGATCTCCATCTCCGTATACGGAAACGGCTTGCGATCATGGATCGTGAGCAGCGAGCCGTCATAACCTTTCGGCAGGCTGGCGTCCTCGCGGGCAGCAAACATGATCCGGCGCCCGACGTCGAGCTCCCGGACCACCGATCGCGCGTGCCCGCTGACCTGGGTCGTCAATAGGTTGTCGATCCGCAATTCGGACAGGATCCCCAGCATGAAAGCGTTAAGGCCGGTGGTATCGGCGTCGGTAAGCTCGGAGAGATTACCGGTCCCCATCATGATCTCGATGCCGGGATAGCGTTGTCTTAATTGGCTATAGCGTACCAGTGATTCCGTCAGGCCGAAGTGTATGGGGTCGAGAACACTGTCGGCTAGAAACGGTTGGCCGCGTGCGAGCATGACATCGACGGCCCGGTAGAGTGAATCCAGATCTCCCGCGCGTTCCGGAATCAACACCGGAACGGCGTCCACATCAGCGGCAAGATCGACGGTGCTTTCCTTTAGGCTCAGTAGATAGCGGGCGCCTGACCTCGCTCCGCGCAGGAGATCATCGGTCTCCAAAGAATCGACGCTGACTTGATAACCGCGCTCGCACAGCGCCGCGATCGACGCTTCGAGGTGCGGGAAAGGCACCGCCGGCAAACAACCGAGATCGATGACATCGGCGCCATCCCTCACGTAAGCATCGGCCTGGTTGATGATCGCCTCGATCTCCATGCGGGGCGCATCGACGATTTCCGCGAAAATCCGGATCGCGTAGCGATCGAGCGGCCGGGCTTTGGCGCCTTGACCGAAAAAGGCAGGCAGGTCTTTCATTTCGTCGGGCCCCCGCAGTACCGGGATCCCAAGGCGGCGCGAGCTTTGATCGAGATCCCCGGCACACAAGCCGGGCACGATGATGCGGTCGATTCCATCCACGTTTTGCAAGCGGCGATTGATCATCTCGGCGCTCATCAAGGCCGCCACGTTAACCCCGATGTTTAGCACCCGGTAGGTAAAATCCGCCGGTTGCATCGCCTGCAGGATACGTTCGAGACCCCGTTCGGCTAGTTTCCCCGTCAAGAATAGGATCTGCTCCACACAATTCCATCGAACATTGCATTTCAGTCCCCAATCATACGCGCTCTGTGGGCGCAGAAGAAAAATCACAGCCGGCTCACCGCGAGATCCTCGCCCGCGGCTACCGGCCATGCCCCACTATGGTGCGTGCAATGATTCCGTGCCCCAACCGTGTGCGCGCCGGACGCTTGGGAAAATTTGAAACGACTGTTGTTTCAGTGAGTTACGGAAGCAGCGCGGGTTGGTATGGCGTTTGTGTTGCCAAGGGATCGCGCTTCCACGCACAGTTCGCGGAGGTAGGGTATGCAGACAAGAACACGCCTAGTAATCATCGGTAACGGTATGGTGGGTCACAAGCTCATCGAGACCTTGGTGGGCTCGGCCGCCGCGCATCGATTCGAGCTGGTCACCTTCTGCGAAGAACCCCGCTACGCCTACGATCGGGTCCATCTGTCGGAGTTCTTTAACGGCAAGAACGCACAAGATCTGTCGCTCGTGGCCGAGGATTTCTATTCACGCCACGGCGTCACGGTGCACTTACACGACAAAGCGGTGGCCATCGATCGGGTGAACAAGATCGTCGCCTCCGCGCGCGGACGCGAGGTCGGTTACGACAAGCTGGTGCTAGCGACCGGCTCTTATCCCTTCGTGCCGCCCATTGCGGGCTGCGATCGCGAAGGTTGCTTCGTCTATCGCACCATCGAGGATCTGGAGGCCATCACCGCCAAGGCGCAAACGAGCCGCATCGGGGTCGTGGTCGGGGGCGGTTTGCTCGGCCTGGAGGCGGCCAACGCCTTGAAGAGTCTCGGACTCGAGACCCACGTGGTCGAGTTTGCGCCGCGCCTCATGGCGGTGCAGATCGACGCGGGCGGCGGCGCCGTCCTGCGCAGCAAGATTGAAGCGCTGGGGGTCCAGGCGCACCTCGCCAAGAACACGACGAGAATCGGGGCGGGCGGCGAGCACCCGCACCGCATGGAGTTCGAGGACGGCGGATCTCTGGAGACAGATCTGGTCGTTTTCTCGGCGGGGATCCGGCCGCGCGATGAGATCGCGCGCGCCTGCGATCTCGCGCTCGGGGCGCGCGGCGGGATCTCGGTCAATAACCATTGCCAGACCTCGGACCCCGATATCTATGCCATCGGCGAGTGCGCCGTATGGAACAACCAGATCTTCGGGCTGGTCGCGCCGGGGTATCAGATGGCCCAGGTGGCGGCGGCGCACCTCTGCGGGGACGCGGCGAGCTTTACCGGCGCCGACATGAGCACCAAGCTCAAGCTCTTGGGCGTCGATGTCGCCAGCATCGGGGACGCGCATGGCAAGAGCCACGGCGCGCGCGCCTATACCTTCATCGACGAGCCGAACGGGATCTACAAGAAGCTGGTGGTGAGCGCCGAGGGCAAGCACCTGCTCGGGGCCGTCCTGGTGGGCGAGGCCGAGGCGTATGGGAACCTCCTGCAGATCATGCTCAACGGCCTGAGCTTGCCCGAGCATCCCGAGGCGTTGATCCTGCCCGCGAGCCGGGTCGGCACGCCCGGTCTCGGCGTCGATGCTTTACCGGACGTGGCCCAGATCTGTTCCTGCAACAACGTCAGCAAGGGACAGATCTGTACCGCGATCCAAAACGGTGCGAGGAGCTTAGGGGCATTGAAGTCTACGACCAAGGCCAGTACGACCTGCGGCGGCTGCGCCCCGCTCGTGACCCAAATCTTGAACAAGGAGATGGCCCGGCTCGGGTTTACCGTTAAAAAGGATCTCTGCGAGCATTTCCCTCACTCCCGCCAAGAGCTATACCACATCGTCCGGGTCGAACGCTGCAAGACCTTCGAGGAGTTACTGGACAAACACGGCCGCGGCCGCGGCTGCGACATCTGCAAGCCGGCGGTAGCCTCCATCCTGGCCGCGTGCTGGAACGACTATGTCTTAAAGGAGGAGCATGCGGGGCTTCAAGACACCAACGATCATTATCTCGCCAATATGCAGAAGGACGGCACCTATTCGGTGATCCCGCGCGTTGCGGGCGGGGAGATTACCCCCGAAAAACTCATCGCGCTCGGACGGGTGGCGAAGCAGCACGGGCTTTACACCAAGATCACGGGCGCGCAGCGCATCGACATGTTCGGGGCGCGCGTCGATCAGTTGCCGCACATATGGAAGGACTTGGTTGGCGCGGGTTTTGAATCCGGCCATGCGTATGCCAAGGCCTTGCGCACCGTCAAATCCTGCGTCGGCAGCACCTGGTGCCGTTACGGAGTCCAGGATAGCGTCGGGCTCGCGATTGAGATCGAGAACCGCTACAAGGGCCTGCGCGCGCCGCATAAGATCAAGATGGCGGTCTCCGGTTGCACCCGCGAGTGCGCGGAGGCGCAAGGCAAGGACGTGGGAGTGATCGCGACCGAGACCGGCTGGGCTCTCTACGTCTGCGGCAACGGCGGCATGAAACCTCGGCACGCCGACCTGTTCGCCACGAACCTTGATAAGGAAACCTTGATCAAATACATAGACCGTTTCTTCATGTTCTACATCCGCACCGCCGACCGTCTGCAGCGGACCGCCGTGTGGATGGAAAACATGGAAGGCGGGCTCGAGTATCTCAAGGACGTCATCATCCGTGACACGCTCGGGATCTGCGCGGAACTGGAGGCGGAGATGGCGGCGGTCATCGACACCTATGAATGCGAATGGAGAAAGACCATCGAGGATCCGGACAAGGTCAAACGGTTCCGCCACTTCATCAATAGCGACAAGAAAGACGCCAACGTGATCTTCGTGCACGAGCGCGGCCAGATCCGGCCGGCGACCGAGGCAGAAAAGCTGCATCGAGCCAAGAGCGCGTGACGCGATTGAACCATTTACCGTGAATGGGCGAATCAAGCGGTGGCGATCGAGGTTGAGGAATCGACGAAGTGGGTGGATGTTTGCGCGCTCGACGATTTAGTCCCCTGGTATGGCGGCTGCGCGCTGGTGGATGGTCGGCAAGTCGCGATATTTTATTTGAACGAAGGCGGTCTCTATGCGATCGACAACTATGATCCCATCGGCAAGGCCAATGTCTTGCACCGGGGCATCGTCGGCGATATCAATGGCGAGATCGTCGTCGCCTCACCGCTCTATAAGCAGCACTTCAGCCTGATCACGGGTCAATGTCTCGAGAAAAAGGAAGCCCGTGTCGAGACATACCCGGTGCGCATCGTCGCGGGCCGGGTGCAGGTTGGCGTTCGGGTGCCCGGGTTTCGCCATGAACAAGCATAAGGGAAGCTCTGCAAAAGTGTCGCGAGCAAGCCTAGATGCGCGAAGCCGCAGAGCGAGTCGCGAGACATATCAGGTAGATAGGCGAGCGACGCGCGAGCACGCGACAAAGCAGATAGGCTGCGCAGTAACTTTTGCAGAGCTTCCTAAGGAAAACAAGCAGTGGATCTCGAATTCTACACCGCCGATGTGTTCACCGACAGCGTGTTTCACGGCGCGCAGATCGCCGTGTTTCCGGACGCCCAAGGGTTGGATCCGGCGAAGATGCAACTGATCGCCCGGGAGCTGAATCTCCCGCAAACCGTGTTCGTGTCTCCAGCGCTGGAAGATACCGGCAGGTGGCGGATCCGCATCTTTTCGCCTCTGGCCGAGGCCGAGTTCGGCGGGCACGGGATCATCGCCGCCGCGTTCGTGCTTGCCTCGATCGGCGCAATCGCGCTGCCGCAACCGCACACTCCCGTCGTCCTCGAGCAGAAGAGCGGCCCCGTGGAAGTGCACATCACCCGCGATCCGAAAGCGCCTGCCAGACCGACGCGGGTGCAATTTTCCATGAAGACGCGGTATATGATCGATCGCTTCGTGCCGGCCGAAGACGAGTTGGCCGAGTTCCTGTCCTTGGGCGTCTCCGACCTCCGGGCACCGCGGGCGCCTAGATATACTCCGTTGTTGGTATCCTGCGGGTATCCCTATCTCATCGTGCCTATCAGCTCGTATGCAGCGGTACGCCGCGCCCGATTCAATTATACGGCGTGGAGCCAATCCGCGGCCCCCGCGACCTTTGCCCGCGAGATCCTGCTTTTTGCGACCCGCAGCGAAACGCCCGGGTCCGATTTCCATGCGCGGCTCATCGGTCCGCACATCGGCTTTGACGACGATCCTCCGATCGGATCAGGGATGCCGGCCTTCGCGGGTTATCTTTGCTCCCACCCGCACATCAGGACCGGGACGTACAGTTTCACCATTGACCGGGGAGAAGCCAAGGCCCGCAAAAGCCTCTTGAGCGTGGAGATGAATAATCAACGGACCGCGGACCTCACCGTCCGGGTCGGCGGTCCCGCGGTCATGGTCAGCAAGGGGCTGATGAGCATTCCCAGCGGGGGATCGATGAAAATCTTTGCTAATAGGCAGGAGACACTAGAATGAGTCATTTCCTCGATCGCCTGCGATTTTTCAAACGGGTCCAGGGCACGTTTTCGAACGGCCACGGCATCGTCACCAACGAGGATCGCCAGTGGGAGGACGCCTATCGCAACCGCTGGCGCTTCGACAAAGTAGTGCGCTCGACCCACGGGGTCAACTGCACCGGGAGTTGTTCCTGGAACATCCACGTCAAGAACGGGCTGGTCGCCTTCGAGATGCAGGCCACCGATTACCCACGTACCCGCCCCGATCTACCGGACCATGAGCCGCGCGGCTGCCAGCGCGGTGCCAGCTATTCCTGGTATTTATACAGCCCCCACCGCGTCAAGCATCCGCTCATCCGCGGCCGCCTCGTCGATCTCTATCGCACTGAGCGCGAACGCGGTCTAGACCCCGTCGAAGCCTGGACGGCGATCCAGGAGGACTCCGAGAAGCGCCGCCGGTACACGGCCGTGCGGGGCCTGGGAGGTTTCGTGCGCAGCGACTGGGAGGAGGTGACCGAGATTATCGCCGCGGCCAATGTCTACACCATACAAAAATATGGGCCAGACCGGGTGATCGGCTTCTCGCCCATCCCGGCCATGTCCATGATCAGCTATGCGGCCGGGACCCGTTACCTCGGGCTCATCGGCGGGGTGCCGCTGTCGTTCTATGACTGGTACGCCGATCTGCCGCCCTCCTCGCCCCAGACCTGGGGCGAGCAGACCGACGTCCCCGAGTCGGCGGACTGGTACAACGCGGGCTATATCATCGTCTGCGGGGCCAACCTTCCCATGACCCGCACCCCCGATGCCCACTTCTACGCCGAGGTGCGCTACAAGGGCACCAAGGTCGTGGCGGTGGCGCCCGACTACGCCGAATACGTCAAGTTCGCCGATCTCTGGATGCCGGTCAAACAAGGCACCGACTCGGCGCTGTTCCTGGCCATGGGCCATGTGGTCCTCAAGGAATTCTTCCTGGACCGTGGCGATGCCTATTTCACCGAATACGCCCGTGCCTACACCGATCTGCCGATGTTGGTCCGACTCCGGCCCCACGGAGACGGCTACGCCTTCGACCGGTTGCTGCGTGCCTCGGACTTCGACGATGGCATGGGCGAGGTTAACAACCCGGAGTGGAAGGCCGTGGTCGTGGACGAGGTGAGCGGCGAACCCGTGGTCCCGAACGGCTCCATCGGATTTCGCTGGGGCGAGGAAGGCCGCTGGAACCTGAAGCTTGAGAAGCTCAGGCCGCGGCTGTCACTCATCGACTGCGCGCATGAGGTCCTTGAAATAGCTTTTCCCCATTTCGACAAGCGGCCGCCTCCCCTCCTCCGGAGGCGCGTCCCGGCCCGGCGGCTGAACCTCAAGGGCCAAGAGGTCCTGGTGGCCACCGTGTTCGATCTCCAGGTCGCCCAGTACGGCGTCGACCGAGGGCTAGGCGGGGCTCATGTCGCGACGAGCTACGACGACGCCGGCGTGCCTTACACCCCCGCCTGGGCCGAGCGCATCACGGGCGTCAAGCGCGCCGACATCATCCGCACCGCGCGCGAGTTCGCCGACAACGCCGCCAAGACGCTCGGCAAGTCCATGGTGATCCTGGGGGCAGGGATCAACCACTGGTATCACGCCGACATGACCTACCGCGCCATCATGAACCTGCTGCACCTGTGCGGCTGCGTGGGCCAGAGCGGTGGCGGCTGGGCGCATTACGTCGGGCAGGAAAAGGTCAGGCCCCAGGCGGGCTTTGCGCCCATCGCCTTCGCGCTCGACTGGCACCGGCCCGTGCGCCAGATGAACGGCACGAGCTTCTGGTACTTCCATACCGATCAGTGGCGCTACGAGAAACTGGCGGCCGACGGCCTGCTCGCCGCGACGGCCAAGGGCAAATACCGAGGCTACACGCTCGCCGACTACAACGTGGTCTCCCAGCGGCTCGGCTGGCTGCCTGCTGCGCCCCACTTCAACCAGAGCCCGCTCGCGATCTGCGCCGAGGCGGAAGCGGCAGGCGCCCAGGGTGAAGAGGAAATCGTCAAGCACCTCGTCGGCAGGCTAAAGAGCGGCGAGATCAACTTCGCCGCCGAGGATATCGATGCCCCGGAGAACTGGCCGCGCAACCTCTTCGTCTGGCGCTCGAACCTCATCGGTACCAGCGCCAAGGGTCATGAATATTTCCTAAAGCACCTCCTCGGGACCCAGAACGGGGTGATGCAGGAGGTAGTTGAGGAAGCCAAGGGCAAAGAGATCAAATGGCGTAGCGAGGCGCCCATCGGCAAACTCGACCTCATGGTCGACATCAACTTCCGGCTCAACTCGACCGGGGCTTACTCGGATATCGTCCTGCCGACCGCCACCTGGTACGAGAAGAACGACCTCAACACCACCGACATGCACCCGTTTATCCATCCTTTGACGGAGGCGGTGAATCCGGGTTGGGAGTCGCGTTCGGATTGGCAGATCTTCAAGCACATCGCCCGCGCGTTCGCGGGGCTCGCGGCGCGGCATCTCGGCAAACGCAAGGACCTCGTCTCCATCCCGCTCATGCACGACTCCCCCGCGGAGCTCGGCCAGCCGCTTGGGGTGCGCGACTGGAAGCGGGGCGAGTGCGAGCCCCTCCCCGGCAAGACGCTGCCGATCTTCAAGGTCATCGACCGCGACTATGGCGAGACCTACAAGAAGTTCTGCGCACTCGGTCCGCTCATGGTCTCCCAGGGCAACAACGTCAAAGGGATCTCGTGGAACACCGAAGAGGAGTACGAACGGCTCAAGGTCCAGAACGGCACTATCACCGAGCCGGGCTCTACCTTCGGCATGCCCTCGCTCTGCAACGATATCCAGGTCTGCGATGCCATCCTGGGTCTGGCCCCCGAGACCAACGGAGAGGTCGCGCACAAAGGCTGGGAGGCACTGGGGAAGAAGACCGGGACCGACCACACCCATCTTTCGAGCGGCCGGCGCGAGGACAAGCTGGTCTTCAAGGATCTCGTGGTCCAGCCGCGCAAGATCATCACCTCGCCGACCTGGAGCGGTGTGGAATCGGAGAAGGTGAGCTACAGCGCGGGCTACACCAACATCCACGAACGCATCCCCTTCCGCACCCTGACCGGCCGGGCACACTTCTACCAGGACCACGAGTTGATGCTCGACTTCGGCGAGGGCTTCTGCACCTTCCGCCCACCGGCCGATCTCAGGGCCACCGAGGGCGTGCGCGAGCGCCTGAACGGCAAGCCGCACCTGCTCCTCAACTGGATCACGCCCCACAGCAAATGGGGGATCCATTCGACCTTCAACGACAACCTCAGGATGCTCACGCTGTTCCGCGGCGGGCCGGTCGTGTGGGTGTCGGAGCCCGATGCCAAGTCCATCGGGCTTGCCGACAACGACTGGGTCGAGGCCCTGAACGTCAACGGCGCGACGGTGGCGCGCGTGGTCGTGAGCCAGCGCATCCCCGAGGGCATGGCCATGATGTACCACGCCCAGGAGAAGATCGTGAACGTGCCGGGATCGAACACCACCGGCAAGCGCGGCGGGATCCTGAACAGCGTGACGCGCGTCGTGGTCAAGCCGACGCACATGATCGGCGGCTACGCGCAGCTCGCCTACGGCTTCAACTATTACGGCACCGTGGGCTCGCAGCGCGACGAATACGTCGTGCTCCACAAGATCGAGGACGCCGCCATCGACTGGCTGGAACGGCCCCTTACCCCGGCGCGCGAAGCACAGTTGAACCCGCCGGCGATAGGCGAGATAGACGTGCCCCAACCCCTCCCGCTCGCGGCACGCGAACAACCCCCGGAACCGCATGGCTTCAGTCCCGCCTACGGCCGGACCTAAGCATTGGAGATCGCCTAATATGAAAGTCCGCGCGAATTTCGCCATGGTCATGAATCTGGACAAGTGCATCGGCTGTCACACGTGTTCGGTGACCTGCAAGAACGTCTGGACCAACCGCGTCGGCGTCGAGTACGTCTGGTTTAATAACGTCGAAACGAAGCCCGGCATCGGCTATCCCAAGAATTGGGAAGACCAGGGCAAATGGAACGGCGGCTGGGTGGTCAAGGACGGCAAGCTCGAGCTCAAGGCCGGCGGCCGCGTCAAGCGGCTCATGAACCTCTTCTTTAACCCCGACCTCCCCGAGATCGACGACTATTACGAGCCCTTCACCTACGACTACGCCCACCTCCAGACTAGCCCGCTCGCCGAGGCCGCGCCGACGGCCCGGCCGCGCTCGCAGATCGACGGCCGCCCGATGGAGAAAATCGAGTGGGGGCCGAACTGGGAGGACGATCTGGCAGGCGCGTTCGAGAATCGCGCCCAGGACCGAAACTTCGAAGGCATCGAGAAGGACATCTACGCCGAGTTCGAACAGTCGTTCCTGATGTATCTGCCGCGGATCTGCAATCATTGCCTGAACCCTTCCTGCGTCGCGGCCTGCCCCTCGGGCTCCATGTACAAACGCGAGGAGGACGGCATCGTGCTGGTCGATCAGAACAAGTGCCGGAGTTGGCGCATGTGCATCTCGAGCTGCCCCTACAAGAAGGTGTTCTACAACTGGGAGTCCGGTAAGGCCGAGAAATGCACCGCCTGTTACCCGCGCTGGGAGTCGGGGCTGCCGACCGTGTGCTCCGAGTCCTGCGTGGGACGCATCCGCTTCAACGGCATCATCCTCTACGACGCCGATCGCATTAGTGAGGCGGCCGCGGTTGAGAACGAGAAAGACCTGTACGAGGCGCAGATGGGGATGTTTCTGGATCCCAATGATCCGGCGGTGGTGGCGCAGGCTCGACTTGACGGGATCCCGGATTCCTGGATCGAAGCGGCGCAGAAATCACCCATCTACAAGCTGGTCATCGAATGGCAGGTCGCCTTTCCGATCCATCCCGAGTTCCGCACCCTGCCCATGGTCTGGTACATCCCGCCGCTCTCCCCGGTGCAGGCGGGCATCGACCAGGGCGCGATCCCGACCGATCCCGAGCACGTGATCCCCAAGGTCGAGACGCTGCGAATGCCGATCAAATACCTCGCGAACCTGCTCACCGCCGGTGCCGAGGCCCCTATCGTGCGCGGCTTGAAACGCATGATCGCCATGCGCCAGTATTATCGATCGGTAGAGGTAGAAGGCGAACCGGACCTCAGAGTCCTCGAAGAAGTAGGTCTAACGGAGGCGCAGGTGAAGGAGATGTACCGCTACCTGGCGCTCTCGAAGTACGAAGACCGTTACGTCATTCCGACCAGCCACGACGAGCTGCGCCACGCGGACTCGCATGCCTTCCAGGGGCAGATGGGCTACACCTTCGGCAACGACAGTTGCAGCGTCGCGGGGCACGACGGCTTCTCGCTCTTTCCGGAGAAGCGCAAGCAGAGCGTCGAGGTCAAGGTCATGCAATTCATCCCCAGGACCAAGCCGGCCGCCCTGCGAACAAGCCTGACCGAAAGGACCGGAATCGAGTGATGCAGATCTACAAGCTACTCTCCGTGCTTCTGGAGTATCCGAACGCGGAGCTCCGGGAACACCTGGCGGAGATCAAGCAGACGATCGGTGGCTTGGAACACGCTACACCCGAGGACCGGCAGGCATTATCGGATTTTATCGCCTGGGCGCAGGCCCTGCCGTTCACCGGGCTTCAGGAGCACTACGTCAAGACCTTCGATCTCACACCCGACAACGCGCTGTATTTGACTCATCATCTCTTCGAGGAGCAAGACCGGGCCCGCGGCCCGGCGCTCGTCAAGCTCAGCGAATTCTTCCAGGCTCAGGGCTATACCATCGAAAAGGGTGAGCTCCCCGATTATCTGCCGCTCCTGCTCGAATACGTCTCGACCTTGCCGGACGAACAAAGCGCTCGGCGGTTCTTGCACCAAGCGGTCGAGGTGGCGGCGTTACTCGCACGCAATCTGGAGAACATGCAGAGCCCTTACGCCCTGTTGCTACGTATCGTCGAGCGGCAGGGCCAACTCGCCGAAGCGGTGGCCCATGAAGCGCCTCGCGGAGACAGAGATCAAGCGCAGACGGCGGTCAATCTTTAGCTCATGTATCTACATCAATTCCTCTACGGCGTTTACCCCTACATCGCGTTGAGCGTCTTTTTCCTGGGCAGCCTCATCCGCTTCGACCGCGAGCAATACACCTGGAAGGCCGATTCCAGCCAGTTGCTGGCGCGTGAGCAGTTACGGCTGGGCAGCAACCTCTTCCACATCGGCATCCTGGCACTCTTGGCCGGCCACTTGGTGGGACTCCTGACCCCCCGTTCGGTCTGGTTGGCGCTCGGCGTCTCGGACCTTGCGCACCAGTCCCTTGCTATCGGCGTCGGGGCGCTGTTCGGGGTCCTGTGCATGCTCGGAGGGGTGATCCTGTGGCGGCGGCGCATGTTCAACCCGAGAGTGCGCGCCACCTCGCGCTTCATGGACATCTTCATCCTCGACTGGCTGCTGGTGACCCTCGGCCTGGGCCTCGCGACCATCCCCTGGTCGCTCTATCACGCGCTCAACGGCGATGCCACGGCGATGGTGTTGCTGGCCGAATGGGCCCAGGGCCTCGTCACCTTCCGGCCCGATCCGATGCTGCTCTCCGGCGTGAGCCTCATCTACAAGGTGCATCTCTTTTTCGGCATGACGGTCTTCCTGCTCTTCCCCTTCACCCGGCTGGTCCACGCCTGGAGCATGCCCTTGAGCTACCTTTTCCGGCCCTATCAGATCGTTCGCACCAAGTTTGTCCGCTACCACCGCTGAGAGTTTGTGAGGCTAAGATTCAGTGACTTCCAACGGTGCTGCCTCGGTTGCGTTTATCGACCCGGCCACGGACTTCGCCGATGGCTTGCGGGTACTCTACGCCTACCATGAGAGTTTTATTCTCCAGGGACAGCGGCTGCTCGCGATGGCCGAGGCTATTAGCCAGCAGGGTATTGGTGAAGAGACGGCGGCCGAGGCCCTCCGACTCGCCGCATACTACGAGCGGACGACGCGCCTGCACCACCAGGACGAAGAGCGAGCGCTCTTCCCGTTCATCGTCAACAAGTCATTTTTGACCGACGGCATGATCGAGCGGCTGGCGCTGGACCACGAGGAGATCGACGAGCACTGGGCAAGGCTCAACGAGGTATTGCGCGCCCCCGAACAAATCGCCGATCCCGCTCAGCTCTTAGATCTCACCGCACGCTTTGAAAAACATCTGAAGACCCATATCGAGCGCGAGAACCTGGATTTCTTCCCGGTCCTTGAAAAAATGCTCTCGCCCGATCAGCTTGCCGGAATAGGTCAGCGGATGGCGCGGTTACGGGAGTAACCGCAGTCCACGAACATATCCTCGCGCCATGTTTCAAATTCGTGCGCGCTGCGCACGCCCGAGACGCCACAACGCTTCGAATATCCCTGCCTCGGTCCGATGAATCGACCGCAACGTCCAGAGCCTCCCTACGGCGCTGCCGAAATAGCGAGCCTAGGGGGTCATCTCCATTGTATTTGGACGTTGCCTCCCCGGACTGTCCGCTTCGATGCCGATATTGTTGACTGGTTCAAGAAGCAAGGGGGAAGGTACTAGACCCTATCCACCGTCCAATTCGGCCCACTGCAAACGCAATGCATTAGCGATCACAGACACCGAGCTGAGGCTCATCGCCACCGCGGCGAGCATGGGGGAGAGCAGCAGTCCAAACGCCGGGTAGAGCACGCCTGCCGCAATCGGCACGCCGAGCGCGTTGTACACGAATGCGAAGAATAGATTCTGCCGGATGTTGCGCATCGTGGCTCGGCTTAAACGCAGCGCGCGCACGATGCCGCGCAGATCGCCCTTAATTAAGGTCACGCCGGCGCTTTCCATCGCCACGTCCGTTCCGGTTCCCATCGCGATCCCGACATGGGCCTGGGCGAGGGCGGGCGCGTCGTTGATGCCGTCACCCGCCATGGCCACCCTGTGGCCTTGATCCTGGAGTTTCTTGATCACCGTAAGCTTCTGATCCGGCAGCACCTCGGCCTCGACGCGATCGATTCCAAGTTTCCCGGCCACGACGCGGGCCGTCGTCTCGTGATCACCCGTGAGCATCACCACACGCAGTCCTTGCTTATGCAAAGCGGCGATGGCCTCAGGCGTCGTCTCCTTGATCGGATCGGCCACACCGAACAATCCGGCTGGCTTTCGATCCAAGGCTACGAACATCACGGTCTGTCCGTCACCCCGCAGTGCCTGTGCGCGATCCTCAAGCGCGGTCGAATCGATGCCTAGGCTCTCGAACAACTCGCGATTTCCGACTGCCACCTGCCCCACCTGCCGTCCGGCTACTGTTCCTATCACACCCTGACCGGTCTTAGATTCGAAGTCCGAAGCGGAGGGTATCGGTACTCCGCGTTCCTCGGCCCCGCGCACGATTGCCGCGGCCAACGGATGTTCGCTCGCCCGCTCGAGGCCAGTCGCCAAGCGTAAGACCTCTTCCTCGGAATGCTCGGTCAGCGCGTACACCGAAACGAGCTTTGGCCGCCCTTCGGTCAAAGTCCCGGTCTTGTCGATGACCAGGGTATCGATACCCTCGAGGATCTCCAAGGCTTCCGCGTTCTTGATGAGCACACCCGCTGTCGCCCCACGGCCCGTCCCTACCATGATCGACATCGGCGTCGCGAGACCGAGGGCGCAAGGGCAGGCGATGATGAGGACGGCGACCGCATTGACAATCGCATGGGCGAGCCGCGGCTCGGGGCCCACCGCTCCCCAGGCCACAAAGGTGAGGACCGAGACCAGCACGACTGCCGGAACGAAGTACCCCGACACGGCATCGGCCAGGCGCTGGATCGGTGCGCGACTGCGTTGCGCCTCGCTCACCATGCGGACGATCTGTGCCAAGAGCGTATCGCTGCCCACCCGTTCAGCCCGCATCACGAGGCCTCCGGTGCCATTCACGGTCGCCCCGATCAAGCGCTCGCCGACCGTTTTCTCCACCGGAACCGGCTCGCCGGTGACCATGGACTCGTCAATCGCGCTGGTCCCCTCCACTACCACGCCATCGACCGGCACTTTCTCGCCCGGCCGTATGCGAAGACGGTCGCCGATCTGGAGGCGTTCCAGGGGGATGTCCTCTTCGGCGCCGTCCTCCCGGAGTAGACGCGCGGTTTTCGGCGCGAGCGAGATCAACCCGCGAATGGCCGCACCGGTACGGCTGCGTGCCTTAAGCTCGAGCACTTGACCGAGCAACACCAGGACGGTGATCACGGCGGCCGCTTCAAAATAGATCGGCACGTTGCCGTAAGCATCGCGTAACGACGCCGGGAAAAGGCCGGGACTAAGCGTGGCCACGGTGCTGTACATCCAAGCAACGCCGACGCCCAGCGCAATCAGCGTAAACATGTTAAGGCGCCGGTGGACCAGCGAATGCCATCCGCGTTGAAAGAACGGCCATCCTGCCCACATCACGACAGGCGTCGCTAATGCGAGCTCCAGAAGCGGAATCCAACGCATCAGCGACGCGCTTGAGAGGCCGGCCACATCGCTGAGCATGGCGATCACGAAGACCGGCAGGGCCAACCCGAGACCCACTCGGAAGCGCCGGGTCATGTCCGCGAGCTCGGGATTGTCCTCGATGACGACAGAGCGTGGTTCCAAAGCCATGCCGCAGATGGGACAGGTCTCCCGTTCGCTCCGCACCACCTGGGGGTGCATCGGGCAGGTATATTCCGTGCGCGTCTCGATCCCGGCCACGCCCATCGGCTCGAGGGCCATCCCGCAGTCAGGACAGCTTCCCGGCCTAGATTGCTGAATCTCGGGATGCATGGGGCAGGTGTAAGCCCTTGCCGCCGTGACGGGTTTCGCCGGTCTCGGGGGCGGCGCTGGCGGCGTCCCGGATGCAGCCGGCAGATAGCGTTCGGGAGCCGCCTGAAATTTAGCTAAGCACCCGCCACAACAGAAAAGATAGATTTTGCCTTGGTAGCTCAGTCGATGTTGACCGTCCGGGCCCACCGTCATCCCGCAAACGGGATCGGTGGTCACCGGCGTAGCATCAGCGGCGTGCGCGGAGCGGTGGGTGCTTGGAGTCGACATGGGTCTGGCGGAGGGAATTTGCTAATACGAATTAGTATATACTTTTCCAATGCTCCTTCCGTTCTCGCCGTACGTGCGGTCAGCAGTAGCAAGGTCAAGCCCGGTCGGTGCGGTACGGCTCCCCTCGTGGATACTCGCACCGGTTCCCCTCGATTAATTCATATCGGCACGTGAGGGGCTACACGATAAGCCTCAAGATCCTCGCCATCGACACCTCGACCGAAGCCTGTTCCGCGGCGCTTCTCCTGGGCGATGAGGTGCGGGAGCGCTTTGAGATCGCACCCCGGCGCCACAGCGAGCTGATCCTGCGCATGATCGACGAGCTATGTCGCGAGGCCGGATTGACGCTGACCTCGCTCGCGGGGCTCGCTTTCGGCCGGGGACCGGGCTCTTTTACCGGAGTTCGCATCGCCGCTGGCGTGATTCAAGGGCTGGCCCTGGGCGCCGATCTCGGCGTCGCGCCGATCTCCACTCTGGCGGCTCTGGCGCAAGGCGCACATAGACGAACGGGATCGCGACAAGTGCTGAGCGTTATCGATGCTCGTATGGGCGAAGTCTATTGGGGGACCTATGAGCTCGACGCCTCGGGAATCATGTGCGCCACACAGCCCGAATGCGTGGCTCGCCCGGCGGCCGTTCCCCTCCCCGAAACGGGGTCCTGGTTCGGAGTAGGCAGCGGGTGGGCGGATCACGGCGAGGCGTTGCGGCAGCGGCTTGGGGAACGGCTTCGCGGTGCGGACCCGCATCAGTATCCTTCCGCCCGTGACATCGCCTTGCTCGGTGAGCAGGCTTTTCGTCAGGGGGACATCGTTGCGCCGGAGCAGGCGTTGCCGGTCTATCTAAGAGATCGCATCGCGGAGCCTAAGGGCTAAAGTCGAGGTTCATCGTATGCTAGGTTTGGCCGGTCGCTAGTGCTGCAAACGCTCGATACCCGTCTCCAGCCGCCCGTCGCGCCACAGCCGTAGCCAACGGTAGCCGGGGCTCAGCGTATCGCGCTGGTGACGATCGGTCCGCGGCGTAAACTGCACGCAAGTGGAGGGGGTCCCAAGAAGCCGCACGCCCTCTCTCAGCGCCGCGAACTCTTGGTGAATGTGGCCCCAGAGCACCGCGCGTACCTGCGTATGGCGGTCGAGTACCTCGAAGAAAGCGGGGGAATTATCCACCCCTATCTCGTCCATCCACAGGCTCCCGATCGCGACCGGATGATGGTGCATGAACACCAAGGCCGGATGCTCTGTGTCGGCCGACAATCGCTCATCGAGACGGGCGATTTGCTCGACGCTCAAATGGCCGTGTTCTCGGCCGCCCACGGCGGTGTCAAGAAAAACGCAGCGCCACTCCCCGATGGGCGCATGGTCGACCGCGTGGATGTTGCCGCCCGGAAGCACTTGACGCATCGCGTCCTTATCGTCGTGATTCCCGGGCAAGCAATACACCGGGACTCCCAAGCCTCCGATGCATTCACGCAGCCGGGCATAGGCGGCTCGGCTACCGTCTTGGCTCAGATCACCAGTGAGCACCAGCGCGTCGGGCGGCCACTGCCTTGCTTGCGCCAGGGTCAATACGGCGCGCAGCGACTCCCAGGTATTCAAGCCGTCGTAAAGGCTGCCTGGATCCGCATAGAGATGGGGGTCCGTCAGTTGCAATACCGTCCAGCGATCCCGGATCGAACTCGGGCCGAAATTTTCCATGGCGCTAAGTTCTTTTTCCATGACTCTAGGTTAACGTATGATCATGTAGCTTGCATAACCGGGGCCGTGTCATGACCAACAAAACCATCCGCTTGAGCGATACGCTCTACGACTATCTACTCTCCGTCTCCTCCCGGGAACCCGAGGTGCTTAGACACTTGCGCGCGGAGACGGCGTCATACCAGGAAGCCAACATGCAGATCGCCCCCGAGCAGGGGCAGTTCATGACGTTCTTGGTGCGTTTGCTTGGCGTTAAGAAGGCCGTCGAGATCGGCGTCTTCACGGGTTACAGCTCACTTTGCGTCGCGCTCGGTTTACCATCTGATGGACAGCTCATTGCCTGTGACGTCAACCCGCAATGGACCTCCGTCGCCGAGCGCTACTGGCGCCAGGCGGGGGTCGCCGGCAAGATCGATTTACGCCTCGCCCCCGCTGTCGAGACCCTGCAACAACTTCTCGCCGGGGGCGCTACGGGCAGCTTCGATTATGCCTTCATCGACGCGGATAAAGAATCCTATATCGATTATTACGAGCTTAGCCTCCGGCTCCTGCGGCCCGGCGGGCTCATACTCGTGGACAATGTACTCTGGGGCGGCCGGGTGGCGGACCCAGGCGCGCAGGACCAAGCGACCGAGGCGATCCGTCGGTTCAACCTCCATCTCAAGGACGATCCGCGCGTGGATTTGAGCATGATCCCGGTGGCCGACGGCCTCACGCTCGCGCGCAAGCGCTGAAGATAGCGTTCCGCGGCGCAACACTGTGTAAGTAAGTTTTGCAAGTAAGTTTTGCTTTGGCGATGTATATCTTACCGGCGCGCTAACAATGGCGGGGGTTTCTTTTCGTGCGAGGTATAGTCTTATCTTATTGACATATTTATTGTTAATTGACTAACCAAGGGGTGTGGCACATGCCTTGTGTGATCTGGACTAGCACGACCCTGTTACCAGGGGTCGTGCCATCCACAACCATTAGAGGAGGTTCAGATGAAGCTATCAAGTTATTTAAGCTTGGTGTTCGCGGCTTTGCTTGCGGGCGCCGCCTGGGCGACTGAGCACGTGCCTTCGGAAGGGGCTGGGGCTATAGAGGAAACTGTGCCCGCGACAAAGGCGTCTCAGGTGCCTGAATTCACGGCAGTAGACAAAGACAAGAGCGGGGGCATCACCACAGAGGAAGCGGTGGAGGTGCCTGGTCTGACCGCGGCGTTCCCCAAGGTGGACAGTAACGCTGATGCTAACCTCAGCGAGGATGAGTACGCGGTTATAGAATCGGGGAAAATGTCACTAACCCCTGGAAGCTAAGTTCTGGAAGCGGGAGCCGAGAAACGATTTCAGTAGCTCCCGCGGCTCGGGCCGGATCGCCTGTCCGCAGCCGCGCTAAACCTGCCCGCGAGTCGCCGTGGTTCGCTCCCCGCTGACTCGCGGGCCGAGGCTGAAGAGTTTGGCGAGGAAGAGCCTCGTCAGTGATGCCGTCAGGCGTCTAGCCCGGGAGAGGGGACGGGCGCCAGTGAGTTGAGGGGTGGGAAGAGGGGCGTCCGGATTTTCCATCCAGGCCACAGCGTTCCCGGGTTCCCGGGGAAAGGACGGTTGCAGATGACCTTGATGAGACTATTCCCCATGCCTGTTGAAACGGTGCCGTTGGAACGGCTTTATTTGAACCACAATCTTCGGGCAGTCCGAGACCCTTCACGGGCATTTGTCTATACCAACTTCGTCGCCAGCCTCGATGGCCGGATCGCATTAGAGTGTCCTCGGACGGGCACCGCGCTGGTGCCGGACGAAATCGCCAATGCTCGCGACTGGCGTCTCTTCGAGGAACTGGCCGCCCAGGCGGACGTGTTGCTAACAACCGGACGGTATGTGCGGCAGCTCGCGAGAGGCGATGCCCAGGCTATCTTGCCTCTGAGTGAGGACGCGGCGTATCAGGATCTACGCGCTTGGCGGCAGGCCCAAGGCCTGGCGGCGCAACCGGCGGTTGCGGTCTTGAGTGCAAGCCTCGATATTCCCCTCATAGAGCCCCTGATTGGCCGTCACGGCCGGGTCTATGTGGCGACAGGATCCGACATCGATGCGACCCGGGTACGTGCAATCGAGGCCCGGGGCGCCAGGGTGATCGTCGCCGGGCAAGGCAGGAGTGTGCGGGGTCAAGCCTTGATCGAGGCCCTGCGCGGGGAGGGTATGAATCTCATTTATTCGACGGCGGGACCCAAGGTGTTGGCAACTTTGCTGTCCGACCGGGTACTCGATCGACTCTACCTGACGCAGGTGCACCGGGTACTAGGGAGCGAGTCTTACGATACTCTAATGGAAGGCCCGCGGCTTTACCCGCCTGCGGACGTCCAACTGCACTATTTATACTACGACGCACCGGGTGAGGCGAGCCCGGGCCAGCTCTTCGCGTCCTATACCGTTACGCCGTTGTGAGGAGGATCCAACTACTACTACGAATAGACCGAAGAACCGCCGTGCGACGGCTGCCCATCTGGTAATAAATGCAAGTTGGATGTGTAAGTAGTACCGAACGACGACTCCAAGGAGATGAAATGAAGCTGTTCCGCTGAGCGCCATGCGCTTCTAAGCGGACCGATGCGGTACGGTATGGTTCTTGCCGATGACGCAGAGACTGCCGCCGTCGCTCTCGACTTGTTTAACCACTGACCGGAGGAAGATGTATGAGCACCGACAGACCAAGCTCGGACCCCAACATCGGGAAGGCCATTGGCGAGAAGCTAGTGTAGCGCTTCGTAATTGATGGAACTATATGCCTTCCGGTCGATCTGATCTGGAGATCGAACGAGGAGGCGAGCATGCGAACAGCCAGTGTTATCGAGCTTACAGATGCACAACGGCAACG
>JBOIDL010000024.1:0-26707 GCA_050740435.1 Gammaproteobacteria bacterium | reverse complement strand
GGCGCCGGCTCGGTCGGCATGGTGCTGACGGCCGGATTCGCCGGGGCCCTTCTTGGGGTGTTCGGGTTAAACCGCGCGGCGCGGCGCCGGGAAAAACACCAAGGACAATCGATTCAATCGCTCTAAGCTCTAGCGATAGCGCTCCTGGCAGGAAGTGCCGGAAGCGCCGGGGGACTCTTTAGAGTCCCCCAACGTGTTCAACGCGATGTCTACTGATTGACGGATGGTTGCTTTGCTTGTTCCTCTTCACTCATAGGCGCGTTCGTCGAACCCTGGGTGTTAGACGACGCGGGCGGGTCATACCCGCAAGCTCCTAAGTTCAATGAAAGCAACGCAAAGGCCAGAAGCTTGAGAATGCTAGTCATATTAAATGCCTCCTCATAATTTCGGTTTTTTATTGATGAGCAACCACCTGGGTTAGGTGGAGCAACTAAAGGATAGGCAATCGTCCTTCATTTCTCAATAGGCAGGTTGGCGTTTCGCCAACAATTGCTAAGTCTACATTATTTTCGTTAAATTAGAAGGAGAGAAGTTCCGAACGCATTCGAGGGCCGGCAACGGGGCCGCCGGGACGCGTTTGAATAACAATAAAACCGCATCCTCACAGAAAAACAATAGGGGAAGACTTATGAAGATCGCCGTACCCAAAGAATGCGCGGCCGGAGAACAGCGTGTCGCGATCGTTCCCGAGGTTGTCGCGCGCTTTGGAAAGCTTGGGGTCGAAGTCCTCATCGAAGAGGGAGCAGGCGCTGCCGCGTATCAGCCGGATCAGTCGTACACGGAGGCCGGTGCCACGGTCGTCCAGGACGCCGAGCGGCTTTACCGCGAGGCGGATGTCGTGCTTCGCGTCCAGCCTCCAACGATCGAAGAGGCGCACCGGCTTCGAGAAGGGGGTATCGTCGTGGGATTCATGGCGCCCCATAAGAGCGTGGAGCTCGTGAAGGTGTTGCGGAAGCGTAAGATCACGAGCTTGGCCATGGAGCTTATTCCCAGAATTTCCAGGGCCCAGTCGATGGATGCGCTGTCCTCACAGGCGTCGGTGGCAGGGTATAAGGCGACGCTCATGGCCGCTTACCGGCTCAGCAAGTTCATGCCGATGCTCACCACGCCGACCGGGACCATTCGTCCGGCAAGATTTCTCATCATCGGCGTGGGCGTCGCCGGTTTGCAGGCGATCGCGACGGCTCGGCGCTTAGGCGCGATCGTGGAGGCTTACGATGTACGCCCGGCCACCAAGGAGCAGGTGCAGTCTTTGGGCGCCAAGTTCGTCCAAATGGACATTCAAGCCGATGCCGCCGGCGGCTATGCCCGGGAGCTTACCGAAGAGGAAAAGCGACGGCAGCAGGAGCTGATTGCTAAGCACGTGGGCCAAGCCGACGTGGTGATCACGACCGCCGCGATTCTCGGCCGTCCGGCCCCAAAAATCATTACCCGGGCCATGGTGCAAGCCATGAGACCCGGGTCCGTGATCATAGATTTGGCCGCGGAAAGCGGCGGCAATTGTGAACTGACAAAACCCGACAGGGGCGTAAAATTTCACGATGTGGAGATCTGCGGGCCGGTCAATATGCCGAGCACGCTTCCGGCGCATGCGAGCGAACTGTACGCTAAGAACATGTTCCACTTGGTGGCGCTGATGGTCAAAGACGGCAAGCTCGAACCCGATTGGGATGACGAAGTCTTGCGAGACAGCACATTAACACGCGATGGGGACATCAAGCACGGTCCAACGCGCGCTCTAGTCGAAGGAGAATAACAATGATCGAGGGCTTCGTTGCACTTTACATCTTCATGCTGGCGGCCTTTACGGGTTATGAGGTCATTAGCCGTGTCCCGGTGATTTTGCATACCCCGCTCATGTCCGGCTCGAACTTCGTGCACGGGATCGTGCTGGTCGGCGCCATGGTCGCCTTGGGTAAAGCGGACCCCGGCAGCACGCTCGAGTTGGCGATCGGATTTATCGGTGTAATCCTGGCCGCCGGCAACGTGGTCGGCGGCTACGTGGTGACCGAACGCATGCTCGAAATGTTTAAGAGCAGTAAGAAAAAATAAGGAAAACCAATGAATACGCTCATCCAACTCGCCTATTTCAGCGCCGCGGTCCTGTTTATTGTCGGATTAAAGCGCATGAGCTCGCCCGTCACCGCTCGCGATGGGATCGTGTGGGCCGGCGCGGGCATGGGGGTCGCGATCCTCATCACCTTCTTTTGGTCCGGCATGCAGAACTATTTCTTGATGATTACGGCCATCGCGATCGGCTCGGGCGCCGCTTGGGTGTCCGGCAAACGCGTACCGATGTCCGCGATGCCCGAGATGATCGCCTTGTACAATGGCATGGGAGGCGGGGCCGCGGCGGCCATCGGCGCCGTGGAGTTGCTGAAGGGCGAGACGCATGGCTTTGTCACCCTCGGGCTTGCCGCGATCGGCGGAGCGATCGGCGCCGTGTCGTTCTCGGGCTCGCTGGTCGCCTTCGGCAAGCTCCGGGATCTGGTCAAGCGCGGTGGGTTGTTCCCGAAAGACAAGCAAAAGCAGATTAATATCTACGTGCTGGGCGCTCTCGGGGCGCTCGGTTTATTCATGGTGATAGGCAAGCCGTTCGTTGTCATCATCCTTGCGTTTTTCCTGCTCGCGCTCGCTTTCGGCGTGATCATGACGATGCCAATCGGCGGCGCGGACATGCCGGTGCTCATTTCGCTCTATAACGCCTTGACGGGACTCGCGGTCGCTTTCGAAGGCTTGGTGCTCGACAACGCCGCCATGATCATCGCGGGCACCGTGGTGGGCGCGGCCGGCACCTTGCTCACGCAATTGATGGCCAAGGCCATGAACCGCTCGCTCGCGAACGTGTTGTTTTCAGGTCTCGGCACAGTCGAGACTCAAATCAGCACGGAGGCGATGGCGGGCAGCATGAAGGCCATCGAGGCCAGCGACGTTGCGGTGATGATGGCCTTCGCGGAGAGGGTAATCATCGTTCCCGGATATGGTATGGCCGTAGCCCAGGCCCAGCACAAGATCTGGGAACTGACTGAGCTTTTGGAGGAGCGTGGCGTGAAGGTCAAATTTTCCATCCACCCGGTCGCAGGCCGTATGCCGGGGCATATGAACGTGCTGTTGGCCGAGGCCGGGGTGCCTTACGATAAGATTTATGACCTCGAGGAGATCAATGCCGAGTTTCCGCAAGCGGACGTGGCCTTGATCATCGGCGCCAACGATGTAGTGAATCCCGATGCCCGCACCAATAAGTCGAGCCCCATCTATGGGATGCCGATCCTCGATGCCGATAAGGCCAGGAACGTCATTGTTATCAAGCGTGGCCGGGGTACAGGCTTCTCGGGCGTCGAGAACACGCTCTTTTATGCCGACAACTGCCGGATGCTCTACGGGGACGGGCAGAAGATGGCTTCGGAGCTCATCCAGGGGGTCAAAGCCCTGTGAGCCGGTTGCAAAGATCCAACAGCGAAAGTGGGTTTTCTGCAAGGGTGTTGTTATGGCCTATGAACGGGAGCGGGTTCGCGTAGGCTAAACAGCGCTATTGACAAGGACAGGGAGGTTTTTGTACGCTAAGTGTCACCTACGTTTGGCTTATAGGCGATGTAGCATTAACACAACAGAAACCTAAGCTCTAGGTTCACATAAACAAGGGGGTCGCTATGAAACGAGGGTGGGAAAATTTACTGCGTGGTGTGGTCGCCGGGCTCGTGTTACCGGCGGTAGCGTCTGTCTATCCGCAAACGGCAGCCGCCCAGGATCGGGTCGGCGAGGTGCAGAATCGCCTGCAAGAGTTGCAGGACGAAGTGAGGGCGCTGCAGCAGGAACTGCAACAAATGAAGGCTGATGATGACGTTAAGCACAAACAGTTAGAAGATCGGGTCACTACCGCCGAAACGGCGCCGACGGCGAAGCGTTCGCACAAGAATCTGATATTCTTCCGCGGCGGTTACACGGACTATGTGAATAATGCGCGCGGATTCGAGTCGTTCACGGACACCCATAATGTCGATGGAACTGGTGATTTGTTGGGGTTTCCGGTGCAAGATGCCGATGGTGGCTGGTATGTCGGGGCCGCTATCGAACATAGCCTGACCGATGACCTCTGGGGGCTCTTTCCTTCGGCTGAAGCCCTCGGGGAGATCAGCCTGGAGTACAAAAGTTTCGGGGAGGAGAGGGCGGTGCTCGTCGTGCCCGCGGCGGAGTGCTCGCTGCTGACCAACGCGATCTCCTTCGATGCCCTGGAGCCTGACGGCGGTTGCTTGATCACGGGTAATCAGGCCATCACGATGTTCACCGTGAGCGCCGCGCCGAAGATCAAGTTCATGCAAGGCAGCAAGCTGCGGCCCTGGATCATCCCTGCGGGGCTCGATTTTAATGTCATCAGCCCACCCTCGGACGCAGCGACCTACCTTGACGTCGGGGTGCAGTTCGCGGCCGGTGTCGAGTATGAGATCATCCCCGGGATCAAGTTTGGTATCGACGGCCGTTACCACCTGGTGTCGGACATAAGCGATACGGACAACAATTTCGTCGCGGTCACCCGTCGGGAGGCCGCGGAAAAGGGTCTCGGTTTCATTCCGATAGCCGGTGACACGGACAAAGAGTTGTCCTTCTGGACTGCGGGCGCGTACCTCGGGTTCAGTTTCTAACCCGTTGTTACATTGACGAGGGAGAGAGGGAGGCAAGGTGCCTCCCTTTTTTATTATGCGTGGGCTGCGAGGGGCGGTCTGACATGAGCTTTTGGACCGAGGCGGGCGCGTATGGCGTCGTGCACAACGCCAGACACAAGGACCTCAGCCCCGCCCGCGGCGGCGCGCTCATTGTGTTTGTGCACGGGATCTTCGGGGACTGCCGCGGGACCTGGGGCAACATGCCCGAATGGGTTTTGCACGCCGCGGGGACCGATGCGGACGTGGTCTCCTTCCAGTACCCGGCGCAACTCTGGGAGCGATCCAGCATTCCTCAGGCCGCCGATGATCTCAAGACCTGGCTCGAGACGCAGTTTACCGATCATCGGCACCTGCTGTTTGTGGCCCACAGTACCGGGGGGCTGGTCGTCAAGCATATGTTGCGGGAGGCGTTCGCGGCCATAGAACGCCAGATGCAAACCGGGAGCTTCGACATCGCCGCCTCGGGATCGGTGTGGCTGCGTACCAGGCGCGTCATCAATATCGCCGTGCCGCATGCGGGCGGTTCCCGCATTTGGACCGTTATCATCCGGCTCCTATATCAAGCGCTTTTTTATCCACTGACGGTGCCGTTTCTACGGCTGGCCCGGTTCCTGACTCAAGGGGCCAGGGATTGGGGCAGGAACGACATCCTGCCCGCCCTGCGCTGGCAAAATCCCTGGTTGTTGGCGCTCGAAACCGAATTCATCCGGCAGTTGCGGCACGCCGAGGCGCTGGAGTTACCGGCGCCTGTGGTCCACGATGTGTTCGCCAAGTCGGACCTCTCGGTGCCAATTGAGGCGGACCCGCGGGAGCGCAACGTCTATTTCCGCGGCACCCATGGCTCCGTCAAGGTGCCGAAGCAGCCGGCGGCGCCGGTGGTGACGATCGTCTCCAAACTCGCCAGCCGGTATCTCCGGAATCCGGCGCTTGATCTCGTGGATCGGACCTTGATGCGGATCGCCGAAGTGAACCGGGTTACCGGTATTCATACCCTGATCGGTGGCCGGGCGGACGCCGCGGCGGGCGGTCAAGGCGCGACCGCGCGGAAGCGCGGCGGCGCGGCGGGGACCCAGTGGGACGTTTGTGATCTGGTCGCGAAAAAACTCCGTGGCGGGAGCGAAGGCTCGCGCCGCGTCGTGATCACGGGCATCGCCGGGGTCGGAAAGTCCGCCGTGACGCGCATGGTTGCCTGGCGCCTGGGACGACTTTACCTTGGCGATCCGCGCGATGAGACCCCTTTCCCACTGCTTATCCCCATGCAGCAGATCAATCTAGCGAAAGAGGAGGCGCTGGACGAGAACGCTTGGGACGCATTATGGGCTTGGTGGGCGCGCTGGGCGCTCAGTCTCTATCCCGATCAGCCGATCGACACCGGCTGGGTCGAGCAATCATTTCGCACCCGCGCCACGGCGGTGATCCTGGACGGTGTGGATGATTTCCTGGTCAATCACCCCGCCATCGGCCTGTCGTACTTCGTCGCCATGCTGAGAAACGTGAGTGCTCGCTATGGGAAAAACCGGCGATTCTCGGTGGTCGTCGCCATTCGCAGCGGGTTCCACGGGCTGGAACGCTTGGCGAGCGATCCCAAGGATGTGCATGAGGTCTTGCGGCTCAGCGTGGCCCAGGCACGCGAGGTCTTTCCCGCCTGCCGTTCCTGGTTATCCTACGTGCAAGACCCGAACTTGCTCGAGCTAGTGCTCACGCCGCTCATCCTCTCCAACTACGAACCCGATGTGGAGGATCTCAGCCAGGCGCAGTCGCTCACCCCCGCCGCGATCATGGACCAGACGATCCGAACGATGTTACGGCGCAGCGGTCTTGTCGGTGTGCGCTCGCCGGGGCGCGAAGCGGCGGAGATCGACCACTTGCTCCATGCGCTCAGCTTGATCGCCTGGCTGTTTTTTTCCAACCATCGCGGGGAAGCCGACGCGGGGACGTTAAGCGAGGAAGCGAAGAGGGCATTGGAGCGCTGGGAAGGGCATTTTCGCACGCTGGGGGTCCTAGAGGAGGCCGCCGATATCATCGCGGGATTCCGCCAGGTTGCCGAGGGTGCCGGAGCCATTCTGCAACGCACGGTTTTCGTGTCGACGGGCCCGAACAAGGTGCGTTTCAGTCACCGCAGTTGGCAGGAGTTTCTACTGGCCCAATACTTTGTCCTGTGTCTACGCTGGGGGATTGTCGAGGACTTCGGCGTCACCGCGTTCAACTCCCATATCTACCGCATGGCGGGGGAGTGCTTCCGCGGCGAGACGATTACCGAAGAACGCGTCGGTGCGGTGCTCGATGCCTGGAGCCGATCCGGAAACACCTACATCACCGGCAACCTCATCGCGTTTCTGGCCTGGACGCAGACGGGAATCGATCCGCGCGCGCTGCAGCGCCTGCTCGATGAATTACCGCGTTTCGAGGCCCTTTCACGCGTTGTGCTCATCGCCGGTTTAGGCTACCGAGTGCTGGTGAATGGCCCCGGAGACGCCTCTGTCGGCGATATTCGCCGGGCGCTCTTACCCAAGTTGCGTCTTTTCTCGAACCCCGGGACCACGCCGGTTGACGATGCGGTGGCATCGAGCCTCGCCTGGTGCTATCAAAAGGCGTTCGCCGGATTATTCGGCATGCCCGCTCCCGAGACGCCGTGGCCCGAAATCGGTTTCAGCGACGCCGAGACCATCAAGGCCCTGCCGACGGTGTGCTCCCGGCAAGGCGATCAATGGCTCGTGGACGCGCGCTCACGTTCGCTGCAGCTCGCCTTCCTGACCCCCATCCTCGACGCCTTGCAAGACCCCAAGCTCGCCATCCGCGCCGCGCACTATCTGTATTATCTGGTGGCGGCGAGAAAGCACGGTGTGCATATCTTGGAGCTGTCGCAAGAGTTGCCGCAGTTGCTGGCCCCGGGGTGTCCCTTCGAGCAGGTGATCGCCTCCTTTTCCGCGGCGCCCGAGGTGTTCACCTTGTACCGTTCGTGCCAGAGCCTGAACGAACGGCTAGAATCGGGGTCCGCCTGAGAGCTCTGGCGCGTCCGCAAGTCGCCCGCGGATCCGGGACCTCGCAAACACGATGCGAATCGCGATTTTTACCGACACGTTTCTGCCTCAGATCAATGGGGTGGTCCGATCGATCGTCACGACCGCCAACCAGTTGGTGGAACGCGGCCATGCCGTGGCGGTCTTTACCATGGATGTGAGTAAGCTCGCGAACGGTCACGCGACGTCCGATCTGGATGCGCGCATATCGGTTCACCCGTTTCCCTCCGTCGCCCTTCCGGGATTCGCGCATATTCAGGCGCGCGTGCCCTCGCTGGTGGGACCGCTCAACGCCGTGCGCCGTTTCCAAGCGGATGTTATTCACCTCCATACGATCTTTACGATGGGCGTGGAGGCGGTGTGGGTTGCGAAGCTATTGAAATGCCCGCTCGTCGGCTCCCATCATGGGTTTCTCGCTGAGTATCTTAATAACTTCGGTCTCGATTTCGCGCTCGCAAAGGATCTCACCCGGCGTTACCTAGCGTTCTATTACAGCCGCTGCAACGCCGTCATCACGCCCGCCGAAGCCCTAAAGCAGGAGCTTCTCGGCCACAGAATGCGGCGGCCAGTGCACGTGGTCTCCAATCCCATCAGTCTAAAGCGCTTTTCAGGGAGCGCGTCGAAGCCGGATCTCAAGCGCCGTTTCGGCATGACCCGGCCAACGGCCGTTCACGTCGGCCGGCTGGTGCGGCAAAAAAGCGTGGATGTCTTACTTGAAGCCTTTAGTCACCTGAGGCAAAACGGCGTGGATGCCCAACTTTTGGTGATCGGGGACGGTCAGGACCGCTCCCGCTTGGAGGCCCTGACCTACGGTTTGGGGTTAGCGGACCATGTGATCTGGGCGGGAATATTGACCGGGCGGGACCTCGTGGACCACATCGCCGCCGCCGATGTCTTTGCTTCCGCATCCACCACCGAGGTGCAGCCGCTGGTGTTTCTGGAAGCGATGGCCCTGGGCCTGCCGGCTGTCGGCGTAAACGCCGGCGGGGTACCGGAGATCGTGCGCCAGGGCGGCAATGGGTTCATCGTAGATCCCGCCAGTCCGCGCGCGCTGGCGGAGGGCATGGGCACATTGCTGTTAGACGCTGGACGGCGCGAAAGAATGGGTGAATACGCGCGCGCATCGGTACGGACCTACGATGCCGAGCGTGTGGTCGAGGATTTCGAGCGGGTTTATGCGAGCGTAATCTCTTCTTGCTCGCCTCCGTGCGCGTCCGGCGGTTTATAATCGTTTGCCGCGATATTCTTGACCGGAATCGCAGCCGATTTGTGCTAAGACAAAACCAGATGAGCACGCTGGTGCCGAGCGGGGTAGCTTATGAAAGTAGAAGATATTCTTCGGACCAAGGGCGCGCGCGTCGTCACGGTCGGCGCGGATGAGACGATCGCCGATGCCGCCAAGCTGCTGATGCGGGAGCGTATCGGCGCGATTGTCGTCTGCGATCCCCAACAACGCCCGCGGGCGGTCCTCTCCGAGCGCGATATCGTGCACGGGCTTTCCACGCACGGTGCGGAAGTTCTGCGTATGCCGATCGACGCATTGATGCACATCGACCTCGTGACCTGCAACCTTCAAGACTCCCTGCTCAAGGTCATGGCGATGATGACGGACCGCCGCGTCCGGCATCTCCCGGTCACCGATAAGGACGGGCGGCTGTGCGGGATTGTAAGCGTCGGTGACGCCGTGAAAGGCCGCATGGAAGAAATCGAAGCCGAGGCGAGCGCGCTCCGGGACTACATCGCCACGGCCTGAGCCGCCGCGCCCGCGTGATCACGGACAAGATTAAATTTCGTTTACTTTTCCCGTCCCGGAAAAGGCTAGCGAGCCGGCTTCCACGTATACGCCGAGCGATCTGATTTCTAGGATCTTCCAAGTCGTTAATACATCACGACTTAGTCTTTTTAACGTCCTTTCCCGGCAGGAAAACGGGGTAAGCAAGCGCGCGGTTTCGAGCGTATGGAAATATGCTTATGGCTAGCTTGACATACTTGCGTGTCTTGGTAGACTTACTAAATCTTCGGCGTCTTGTATTTCCGCGTCGAGGCAGAGCGGGACCAATACAAAGCCGAGAGAAGAGCTTCACACTCGGAGCAGCGCCGGGTTGGAGTGGTTAGTAAACCAAAAAGTAGGAGGCAATAAAATGGCAGCATCATCTAGTGCTATATCAAGAGCAGTAGCCGCCGAAACGCCAAGTTACCTCAATTCGAGGAATCTGTGGCTGACGGTCGGCGGATTCACCTTCTTCAATTTCTTTGTACGCTGGTATGAAGAGGTTTACGGATGGTCGGCGGGGCTCGACGCTTTCGCGCCTGAGTTCAAGACCTATTGGATGAGTTTCTTGTACACGGAATGGGTCCTGGAGATCGTGTTTTTCTCCTATATCGGTGCCTATCTATGGAAGACCCGTACTCGGGATATGGACTCCGTCACTCCACGCGAGGAAATGTACCGGCACTTCCATCACTTGGTATGGTTGGTGGCCTACGGCATGGCGATTTACTGGGGCGCCAGCTTCTACACCGAGCAGGATGGGACCTGGCATCAAACGGTGATTCGTGACACGGACTTCACCCCCAGCCATGTCATCGAGTTCTACATGAGCTACCCGATCTACATCATCACGGGTTGGGGCGCCTTCATGTATGCTCGCACGAGGATACCGATGTTCTCGAAGGGTGTGTCCTTGCCCTACCTCGTCGTAGTGGTCGGGCCGTTCATGATCCTCCCGAACGTCGGCCTCAACGAATGGGGTCACACCTTCTGGTGGATGGAAGAACTGTTCGTAGCCCCGTTGCACTATGGCTTCGTGTTCTTCGGCTGGATGGCGCTTGGCTTGTGTGGTCTGTTGTCACAGATCTTCGAACGCTTGAGCGACCTGGCGGAACCGGCGCTTAAGGGTGCTTAAGGGCTGATCATGGCCGTATAAAAAAACGACAAGGAAAGCCTGAGTAGCGCGAATGGGCCGTTGCGGAGGGGATCTCGACGAAGATCCCTGAGCAGCGGCCCGCTCTTCCCCAAAACCAACGGGTAGCGGGGACGTTAGGCTAAGCGAGGCTTTTCGCGTTGTAAGTGTAAAATAATTCCAAAACGAGGAGGCAAACATAATGAGTTCTCTCTCACCAACGGTATTTAGTAAGGCCGAGATCATCCAGGCCTCGAGGACAGCGGATTGGTTGATCCTTGTCTTCTCCTTCCTGGTGTTCTGCGGCGGATTCCATGTCCATGCCATGCTGACCATGGGCGACTGGGACTTCTGGACAGACTGGAAGGATCGGCGTCTGTGGGTGACCGTGACGCCAATCATGTGCATTACCTTCCCCGCGGCGGTGCAGTATTGGATGTGGGACAAGCTGCGCCTGCCTTTGGGCGCGACCTTCACCATCCTGGGCCTGCTCTTCGGCGAGTGGGTTAATAGGTACTTTAACTTCTGGGGTTGGACCTATTTCCCGATCAACTTCGTCTGGGCAGCCACGCTGGTGCCAGGGGCGATCATCCTTGACGTAATATTGCTGTGGTCGAAGAGCTTCCTAGTCACGGCCGTCATCGGTGGCCTCAGCTTCGGTCTGATATTCTATCCGGGCAACTGGTCGATGCTGGCAGTGTTGCATCAGCCGGTCGAGTATAACGGCATGGTCATGACGATCGCCGACATACAAGGCTATCATTATGTCCGCACGGGTACGCCGGAATACATCCGCTTCGTCGAGAAAGGGACGCTGCGAACCTTCGGGAAGGACGTGGTGCCGGTCTCGGCATTCTTCTCCGGGTTCATTTGTATCCTCATCTACTTCATCTGGCATTTCTTCGGCCGCTGGTACTCCACGACCAGGTTCATAGATCAGTATTAAGCGGATCGCAGATGCACGGAAAAAACGTCATAAATTAAAATACAGACGAGGCAATAACATGAGTAAATCAGCAATAAGAACCTGGGCCGCGGCGGGTCTAGCCGTAGCCGTGGCCGCGACGGGTCTCTATGCACCGGCTGCGTCGGCGCATGGCGAAAAGTCGCAGCAAGCGTTCCTGCGGATGAGGACTATCCATTGGTATGACCTGAATTGGTCGACGGACAAGCTCCGTGTGAACGAGAAGATGACCGTGTCCGGGAAGTTACATGTGTTCAAGAACTGGCCGGAAACCACGGCCAACCCCCAATATTCACCGGCGTTCCTGAACATTGGTATCCCCGGACCGGTATTGACGCGCGTCGAGTCGTATATCGGCGGGCAGTTCGTACCGCGTTCAGTCAACCTGGAGCTCGGCAAGAGCTATATGTTCAAGGTGGTGATGCAAGCGCGTCGTCCCGGCCGCTGGCACGTCCACACCATGATGAACGTCGAGGCCGCGGGCCCGATCATCGGTCCCGGCAAGTGGGTGCAGATCGAAGGTTCCATGGCGGACTATAAACACGTTGTAACCACGCTCACCGGCAACACCGAAGACATTGAGAAGGTGGGTACGGCAGGTATCTGGGGATGGAGCTTCTTCTGGATATTCTTCGGCTTCGCGTGGGTCGGCTATTGGGTGGCCAAACCCGTGTTCGTTCCGCGTTATCTGGCAAGGAGGAACGGGGAGGAGCTGGTCACCCCCACCGATGTGAAGGTAGGTCTGGGGTTCATGGTGGCCACGATCGTGATCACCTGGGTTGGCTACAACTCGGGCAATGCCTCCTATCCGATAACGATACCGCTGCAGGCGGGCGTCATCGGCGTGATGGAGCCGATCCCCGAGGGTACGCCTACGGTGGAGGCCACGGTGGAGCAGGCGACTTACCGTGTTCCCGGCCGTTCAGTTATCCTGAAGGTGCGGATCAACAACCGCGGCACGAACCCGATCCAGGTGGCGGAGTTCGAGACGGCGGGCATTCGCTTCCTGAACGGCTCGGTGTATAAGGACGAGACCAACTATCCGCCGCAGCTGCTCGCGCCGGAAGGTTTGTCGGTCGACGACAATAGCCCGATAGCACCGGGACAGTCCAAGATCGTCACCCTAACGGGCACCGATGCGGCTTGGGAAAACGAGCGTATCGCCGATGTGATCTACGATCCGGACAGCCGCTTCGGTGGTCTGCTGTTCTTCGTGGATTCGACGGGCTTCCGTTCGATGGCTCCAGTGGGCGGACCGTTGCTCCCGAGGTTCACCTAATCGTCAGTTAAGCTGACAAAGCGGTGCTCCGAAAATAATCATAAGGGGCGAGTTTGCCCGGAAATCGATGTGCGCCGCCCCCAGCAATGGGGGCGGCTTTTTTTAGGGTTCGAATGAACGCAAAGTAGTTTATCCGGCAAAAGATGTAGGTAGAGGACAGGAGGTAAACATGCTAAATAGGATCGTGATTGGGGCGTTACTCGGCCTAGGATCGCTTAGCGCGAACCCGGCCTTCGCGCATGGAGGCACCGCGATAGAATTCGATACCTGCGTCGTCAGCTTGGGCAAGTACACAATGCACTTTACCGCCTATCAGCAAGAAACGGGAGGCGAAGAGCATTGCTGGGATCTACCGTCGCCTGGGAAAACGATTTTGGTATTCGACCTCGTGGAAACGGAGATGCGCTCAAAACCCGCTGAGCTAAGGATCGTCGAGATGGATGAAACCGGGGCTACCGGTGGTGTGATCAAGACCATCGCGCACTTGCCGACCAAAGTGTTTCCGCAGGGCACGATTGATCTCGAGGCGAGTTTCGAGGCCGAGAAGAAATATATAGCCGTTCTAACCATGAGCGATGCGCCTCCCTTGGTGCTCAAGGCACCGATCCAGGTCGTGCCGAAGGGCGTTGGAACGAATGCGATCTATACCGTGCTCGGGCTCGCGGCGATTGGCGGGGTGGTCTTCTTTGCATTACGCCAGAGGAGGCACCGGCAGGCGGAAGCCGTATAGGAGCGGAGCACCGCGGATTGCAATCGTGCACGTCTCTCGTAGTAATTGAACTCCCCAGCGCGTGATCAAGGCGGCGGCCGCGGTGCCGTCAAGGGGTCCATCCATGGATCAAGCGTTTAATCGCATCGATGACCAGGTCGGGCTGCTCCAAAGGAATATTATGGCCGCTGTGCTCCGCAATGATGAAGCGATGGCGTTTGAAGCGGGATGCGAGATCCTTTTGCAGAGAAAGCCACTGGTCTTCCAATTGATTGCTGAACATCCCGCCGCCCGCTAGCAGCCGCCGGCCGTGGGCAATGACCACGACGGGTAGCTTGTCTTGTTTGGGAAACGAGCGTAGCTCCCGGCCGCTTTCCGCGAATCCGCCGATCTCGCTGAATATTGCTTGCATTGA
Organism: Gammaproteobacteria bacterium; assembly: GCA_050740435.1. Lineage (GTDB taxonomy): Bacteria > Pseudomonadota > Gammaproteobacteria > JACCXJ01 > JACCXJ01 > USCg-Taylor. Next base: position 12,756 of record JBOIDL010000024.1, on the reverse strand, counting down.
AGCCGAGCGGGCGCCGAGGAGCCTCGCGAATGGCTTCAGATCGATAGCCGACAAGGAACCGAGAATCTCGGAGTCCCAGAGATATCGGAGCGAACCGTGAGGATCCAAGCGGCGCATCGCTTCAATTTGAAAGAACCTATCCGCTTGCTCCTCGTGCGGTGAATCGACGAGCACCAGCCCCGCCGTTTCATCCGGAAAGAGATTCGCGAATGCACGCATGTTGTACCCGCCGAACGAATGGCCGGCCAATAGGTAAGGCGGGGGCATTTCCGCGCGGTCCACCAAGGTGCGTAGCTCGGATGCCATCCGGCTGCTGGTGCGAGGCCCGGGTCCGGGGTCGCTGTGGCCGTATCCCGCGCGGTCGTAGCTGCATACGCCCGTCGTCGAGGCGAGCCCGCGTTGAACGTGCCGCCAGTCTCGTGACGAGCCGCCGAGCCCATGATCCAGGATGACCGTCGGCCGGCCTTGCCCCAGGCAGGCGATATATAGATAACGGCCGCCGATATCGATGCGCCGGGCCACTGCTTCGGTGTCGTAAGGAGGCAATGCCGAGGCTGCGTCAAGCGGCGGGACGGCCAAGATGAGAAACAGAAATGGAACCGAAAGTTGCCTTACAGTCACAGTCCTGAGCCAAGGGGTTCGAGCCCTTGTGCTACGGCCGCCGGGAATAAGTGTCAAATTGCGAGCCGACAGACATTTGCTATGATCCTCTTTCGCGGGTGTTCCGCGGTGCTGCCTCGGCGACGTCAAGCGTTTCGGAGCCAGCGTGTACCACGGGGATACTTCCGTAGGCCGGCCGGCCAAAAACCTCAACATTCAGGAGTGCACCCCATGGATTTTTTGTCTGAATACGGGCTCTTCTCCGCCAAACTGATCACGGTCCTCGTTCTTCTGATCGGCGTGTCTCTTTTCATTGGGTTCATAATTCAACGCAGTCGAGCGAGTCACGAGGAACGCCTGGAGGTCAAGTACCTAAATGACCGGTACGAAACCATGGCTCTGACGTTAAAGTCGGCCATATTACCACGGCGCGCTTTTAAACAGGCGCTCAAGGAGTTCAAGGCCAAAAAGAAGCAGGGGGAAAAACCACTCACCCAGCACGCCTTCAAGAAGCGCGTGTTCGTATTGCGCTTTCACGGCGATCCGCGCGCCCTTGCGGTATCGGCCCTGCGCGAGGAAATCACTGCGGCGCTCATGTTGGCGACGGAACGCGACGAGGTCGTGGTGCTGTTGGAAAGCCCCGGGGGGTTGGTGCATAGCTACGGGCTTGCGGCGTCCCAGCTCCAACGAATCAAAGACCGCGGGGTCCCGCTAACGGTGTGCGTCGACAAGGTCGCGGCCAGCGGCGGTTATATGATGGCTTGCGTGGCTGATCAGATCATCGCGGCGCCGTTCGCCGTCGTCGGCTCCATCGGCGTTGTCGGCCAACTTCCGAACTTCAACCGCATGCTTAAGAACCACGATATCGAATTTGAGCTCATCACGGCGGGAGAATTTAAACGCACCCTGACCATGTTCGGTGAAAACACCGATAAAGGCCGCGCCAAGTTCCGGGACGATATCGAGGAGACCCATGCCTTGTTCAAGGCTTTTGTTCGGGATCATCGCAGCACGGTGGATATCGATAAGGTCTCCACCGGCGAACATTGGTATGGGGTCCAGGCGCTGGCGTTAAAACTGGTGGACGCCATACGTACCAGCGACGATTACCTGAAAGAAGCAGCCAACAGGGCGGATCTGTACGAACTTACTTATCTACGCAAGAAGGGTTTGCGCGATCGGCTGTTGATCCCGGCGGCTCAGGGTTTGGCGGAATGGCGGGATCACCGATTCCTTGTTTAGGAAGGGTGATACCTCTCAGCGCAGGAATCCCGGCGTATGCTCCAGGTAAATGCGGTAGGCGTGACCGAAGGTCTTGAGGGCGGCTTGTTCCTCTTTCCGCGCTAAGGTCACGTAACTGTATATAAGGGCTGGGAACAGCAACAGAGTGATCAAGGTGGGGCCCTGAATCACGTATCCCAGCAGGATTGAGAACAGCGCGAGATACTGAGGATGCCGGACCCAGCGATAGGGTCCGGTCGTCGCCGGGGAGCCGCTTTCCAGGGATGCCCTGAGCACGGTGAAGGCATAATACAGCACGATGAGCCCGCCGAAAATAAAAACGCCTGCGATCAGATGGAAGAAGTCGAAGGCCTCATAGCGCGTTCCTACATTGAACAGGATGCGCCACAAGTCCCCCGCTTGGTGCGAGAGCATGTCGGCCGCTGGATGTTGGACCAGGTTGTCCAGGAAGATATAGAGCGTCAGCGGGTAGCCGTAAAGCTCAACGAACTCGTCTATCAGGAATGCGCATAAGAGAGCGAAACGCCAAATCTCTGGGAAAGCCCGAGGCCGGATGACGTAATAGATTACGAGCGTCCAAGCGAGCGCGCTAAAGATCACCGTACGCCAATGACCGTAGGCCATTTCAGCGCCGAAATTCAATTCACCCATTGTGTCAGCAGGTCACCGGCTGCCCTTACTCGGACAACGTCTCCAGTAAGCTCTGTTGTGCCGCCCGCGGCTTGTGCGCGCCCGGCGCGCAACGCTTGTAGCCCCCGTCGTTCTGCAATACCCACGCCTGGCTATTGTCTGCGAGATAAGCCGTCAAGCTCTCTTGGATCACGCGCTGTTTGAGCCGCTTGTCGTCGATCGGGAAACAGGTCTCGATGCGCCTATAGAAATTACGCGCCATCCAATCGCCGCTCGAGAGGTGAACCTGTTCCTCGCCGTCGTTGAAGAAATAAAACACCCGGCTGTGCTCCAGGAAGCGGCCGACGATGGAGCGCACTTGGATATTCTCCGAGACCCCCTTGATTCCTGGGCGCAGGCAGCAGATGCCGCGCACGATAAGATCGATCTTAACGCCGGACTGGGATGCGTGATAAAGCGCGCGGATGCACTGTTCGTCGGACAGGGCATTCATCTTCGCGATGATGCGCGCCGGCCGGCCCTCGCGCGCGTTGCGTGCCTCGCGCTCGATGCATTCGAGCATGGTCTTGTGCAGGGTGAAGGGCGATTGCAGCAGGCGTTTGAGCTTGCCCGGGCGGCCGAGCGCGGTCAATTGGTGAAAAATCTTGTGCACGTCCTCGGCGATGTCGGCATCACAGGTCAGCAAACCATAGTCGGTGTAAAGACGCGCCGTCCGCGCATGGTAGTTACCGGTCCCAAGGTGTACGTAGCGCCGTAACTGTCGCGCTTCGCGGCGTACGACCAGCGTCATCTTCGCATGCGTCTTGTGCCCGACCACGCCATAGACAACGTGCGCCCCAGCCTCTTGCAGATCGTTCGCAAGCTCGATATTGGCGGCCTCATCGAAACGCGCCCGCAGCTCGATGACGACCGTGACTTCCTTGCCGACCCGCGCCGCATCGACCAGTGCCTTGACAATCGCGGAGTCGGCGCCCGTGCGGTATAGGGTTTGTTTGATGGTTAGCACGTTGGCATCAGTGGCTGCGGCACGGACGAAATCGAGGACGGGGGCGAACGACTCGAACGGATGGTGGAGCAGCACGTCACCCCTGCGGATCACGTCGAAAATGTCCGTATTACGCGCGAGCCGCGCCGGTTGACTCGGCACAAAACCCGGATATTTCAACTCGGGCCGGTTTACCAGTTCGTCGATAGCGAGGAGCCGCGTGAGATTGACCGGCCCGTTGCACTGGTAAACATCGTCCGTGCCCAGATTGAATTGATCGCTGAGGAAATGAGTCATGTCGGCGGGACAATCGTCGGCCACTTCCAGGCGCACGGCGTCGGAGAATCGCCGTGAAGGCAGCTCGCCTTCGAGCGCCCGCAGCAAGTCGTCCACCTCGTCGTCGTCCACGAGGAGATCGCTATTGCGGGTCACGCGGAATTGATAACATCCCGTGGCGTGCATCCCGGGAAACAGATCGCCCACGTGGGCGTGGATGATGGACGACAAAAAAATGAAGTCATACGGCCCCTCCGAATGGCTTTCCGGGATCGCGACCAGGCGCGGCAAGGAGCGCGGGGCCTGCACGATGGCGATGCCGCTGTTGCGGCCGAAAGCATCCTTGCCTTCGAGGGAAACGATAAAATTAAGGCTCTTATTGAGGATGCGCGGGAACGGATGGGCCGGATCGAGACCGATCGGACTCAATACGGGGAGCAATTCGCGATTGAAGAAGCGTTTGACCCAGCCTTCTTGACGGGTGCTCCAATCGGAGCGCTTTAGAAAGCGGATACCGCTCGCCGCCAGGCGCGGGAACAGGAAATCGTTCAGGACCGCATACTGATCCTTGATGAGCGCACGGGTGATCTCGGCGATGCGTTTGAGTTGCTCCTGGGGACTCAGGTTATCCGGCCCGGTCTGGGCCGCGCCGTAAGCCACTTGTTGTTTGAGCCCGGCGGCGCGGATTTCGAAGAACTCATCGAGATTGCTGCTGACGATGCACAGGAATTTTAGCCGTTCCAGAAGCGGTATGTTGTCATCGCGGGCCTGTTCGAGGACGCGGCGGTTGAACTCGATGAGGCTCAGCTCACGGTTGATGTAGAAATCCGGTTGTCTGACATCAATGGCCGTGACCGGGTCAGCGCTTAAAGCGGGGTCTTGATCTAACATATTCTTAGTGCATGAGATCGGCGATTGTCGGGGTTGGGCGATAGAGTGCTGACTCAAGGTTGCGATCCGTTTACGTTCCCGCCCCAATCCGGCTGATGTTACCCTAGGCGAGTGCGCTCTCAAAATGCGAGCTAAGAACCCCACGCTGGCCGAGCAGGCCGACCCCTATATTCTCTATCAGCAGTCGGTGCAATGCGCCGACGCCGAAATCGATTTCGTGTACTCGGCCTTTCTTGCGCTTCGCGGCCGCCACGCGCAGCGGCTGCGCGAGGATTTTTGCGGCACCGCTCAGGTAGCGTGCGAATGGGTCCGGCGCCGCCCTCGAAATACGGCGCTCGCTATCGACATCGATCCCAAGGTCCTTGACTGGGGCCGGCGGCACAACGTCAACCGCTTACTGCACGAGGCCAGATCACGCGTGAAACTGATCAACGCCAACGTCATGAAGGTCCAAACCGATCACTTGGATGCCGTGCTGGCGATGAACTTTAGCTATTGGTTTTTCAAGCAACGCGAAACGCTACGGCGTTATTTTCGGCGCGTCCGCGCGGCCCTCGGCGCGGAGGGTTTGTTCTTTCTCGATGCCTATGGAGGGTACGATGCGTTCAGGATCATGCGTGAGCGTACGCGTTACAACGGCTATACCTATGTCTGGCATCAAGCGGCCTATAACCCGATCACGGGCGAAGCGAGGTGTCACATCGATTTCAAATTCGGCGATGGCTCGGTGCTCAGGCAAGCGTTCAGTTACGAGTACCGTCTTTGGACGCTGCCCGAAATCCGCGAAGTCCTACTGGAGGCTGGTTTCAGCCGCGCGGCGGTCTATTGGCAGGGTACCGATGAAGAGACGGGGGAGGCTAACGGGGAGTTCACTCCCACGGAGATCGGCGAACCCGACGCCGGCTGGATCGCCTACCTCGTGGCGCAGAAATGAATCCGTCGGCCCCCCGTCATCCCCTGCAAGGTCATCGCGGGCCCGACATCAAACTGTAACCAAACGGTAATAGAACCCTCCCATACTAAGGTTTCGTTTTGAGACGATGGAGCCAAGCTTATGAAACTTCGTAAAGCCACCGTGAGCGTGGCCTTAGTGGCGGGTCTTGCCGCCGGACCGATCGCGCGCGCCGTCGATACGGTCGATCCCAATCTCCTGGAATACACAAAGGCCAGCGGCGTTTCCGGCAACCTTTCGAGTGTCGGGTCGGACACGCTCAATAACCTCATGACGCTTTGGGCGGAAGAGTTCAAGCGGATCTATCCCAATGTTAACATTCAGATCCAAGGCATGGGTTCTTCGACCGCGCCGCCCGCGTTGACGGAAGGGACCGCGAACCTCGGACCGATGAGCCGGGCGATGAAAGACGTGGAGATCGAGGCCTTCGAGCAAAAATACGGCTATAAACCCACGGGGGTAGCGGTCGCGATCGACGCCCTCGCCGTGTACGTGCATAAAGACAACCCCATCCAGGGTCTTTCGATATCGCAGCTCGACGCCATTTTCTCGGCGACGCGCAAGTGCGGTCACGACGAGGATGTGGTGAATTGGGGCCAGCTCGGATTAACTGGCGAGTGGGCTGCTCGGCCCGTGCAACTATACGGACGCAATTCGGTGTCGGGGACCTACGGATACTTCAAGGAAAACGCGCTCTGCCAGGGCGACTTCAAGGACACGGTCAACGAGCAACCCGGCTCGGCGTCGGTAGTCCAGGGCGTTACCAAGTCGCTGAACGGCATTGGGTACTCGGGCATAGGCTACAAGACTTCGGGAGTGAAGGCGGTGCCCTTGGCCAAGACGGATGGCGGCGAGTTCGTGCCGGCCACCTCGGAAGACGCCGTGAGCGGTAAGTATCCGCTCTCGCGGTTCCTGTTCGTGTATGTGAACAAGCACCCCAACAAACCGTTACCTCCGTTGGAGGGTGAATTCTTCAAGATGGTGCTGGCCAAAATTGGTCAGAGCGTGGTGATTAAGGATGGTTACATACCGCTTCCGGCCGCGATCGCCGAAAAGCAACGGGCTCTGGTGGCCGAATCGGCGCAGGCAAGCGCCGAATAATCGCTTTCAAAGCTACTTCCAAGAGACCCTTTCAGGTAGAAGACCTCGGCCTCGCCTCGGCGAGGCCGCTTTTTTATACCTACCGAGTATGGGCGTAAACTATCAATAACTCCTAAGAGACCGCGCGTGAACGAGGCCAGCCTGACTAACCTAGAGGCAATCGAGGGTGCCGGTACGGCATCGCGGCTACGCAATTGGCGGTTCGTCAAGGACCGTTGGCTGCGGCACATCATGGCGCTCGGGGGGATCTGTGTCATCGTCGCCGTCCTGTTGATCTTTGTTTATCTGCTTTCCGTCGTGTTGCCGATGTTCCGTCCGGCTGCGCTGGAAGTGCGGGCCGAGTATGGCGTTCCCGGAGGCGCCGATGTCGAGACCCTGTATCTTGGGACCGAGGAATATGCGGAAATCGGGCTGCGCCTTACAGCGCGCGGGGAAGTGATCTTTTTCGCTACCGGAGATGGCCGCGTACTCGACTCTAAGCGCCTTCCTGTCCCCGCAGGCGCTAAGATCACCGCCGTCGCGGCCGGGGAGCGAAGTCAAGGCGCCGTCGCCGTGGGCCTTTCGGACGGCCGCGCTTTGCTGTTCCAAGCCCAGTACCTAAACACCTACCCCGGCGATAAGCGGCGAATCACCACGGGTGTGCGCTATCCGCTCGGCCCGGCAGCGCTCAAGATCGCCGAGAACGGCCAGGCACTCACCCGCCTCGCGGTGCAGTCGCATGAGGATCAGACGACCTTGGCCGCGACGACCGAGGGGGACCAGGCGATCCTCGTGAGGTTCAGGACCTCGCGTTCTTTGCTAGGCGATACGACGGCTGTCGAGCGCAAGGCGGCGGTCATTCCCGCCACCGAAGGCGGGGTGACCCACCTCGCGTTGAACGTCAAACAACGTGATCTCGTGTTGGCGAGCGGGGAGGGATTCCTGCTCTACTATGACATTACAAACACGCCCCACTTGATCGATCGGGTAAACGCTGTCCCCGATGGCGCGCGCATCACGGCGCTGGAGTATTTAAGCGGCGGGAGCTCGGTATTAACCGGCGATTCGCGCGGGCGCATCACTCAATGGTTTCCCCTACGCGCTCAAGACAACCGTTATACACTCGCTCGGGTGCGAGACTTTCAAAGCCAGGTGCATCCTATCACCGACATTGCCCCCGAGTACTTTAGAAAGGGATTCGTGGCTACCGATGAAAGCGGAGCCATCGGTCTCTACCACGCGACCGCGCACCGCACGTTGTTGGTGACTCAGGCCTCCGGCGAAGCGCTGAGTCATGTGGAGATGTCACCGCGGGCCGACGCTCTGATGACGCTCGACGGCGCAAAGGCGTTGCGGTTCTATACCGTTCACAACGAACACCCCGAGGTATCCTGGAGCTCGCTGTGGGGGAAGGTGTGGTATGAAAGCCGGCAGCAACCGGAGTTCATTTGGCAGTCATCCTCGGCGGCCGGCGACTTCGAGCCGAAATTCAGCCTCACGCCGCTGGCCTACGGGACCCTCAAGGCGTCGTTCTACGCGATGTTGTTCGCGATCCCCATCGCGGTCATGGGTGCCGTGTATACGGGATATTTTATGTCCTCCGCAATGCGCGAAATCGTCAAACCGACCGTCGAGATCATGGGCGCCCTTCCGACCGTGGTTCTGGGCTTTCTCGCCGGTCTATGGCTGGCGCCGCTGGTGGAGCAGAATCTTCCCGGCGTCTTTGCCGCGCTACTAATGACGCCGCTCGCGATGATCTTATCCGCCTGGCTGTGGTCACGAGTGCCGGCGAGTTGGCGCCATGCGATTCCCGAGGGCTGGGAGGCGGCCATGCTCATGCCCGTCATCGCCTTGTCGATCATGCTGTCGATGGGACTGAGTGCGCCCCTCGAGGCGTTTCTATTCGATGGCAACATGCGTGCGTGGCTCGACCGCGAGCTGGGTCTCGCATTCGACCAGCGCAATTCGCTCGTGGTCGGAATCGCGATGGGGGTGGCCGTGATCCCGCCGATCTTCTCCATCAGCGAAGATGCTATTTTTAGCGTGCCGCGGCACCTCACGCTGGGATCGCTGGCTCTCGGAGCGACGCCCTGGCAAACCCTGATGCGGGTGGTGCTGCTCATGGCCAGTCCCGGAATTTTCTCCGCCTTGATGATCGGGATGGGGCGGGTGGTCGGCGAGACCATGATCGTGCTCATGGCGACGGGAAATACGCCGATCATGGATTTCAATATCTTTCAGGGCTTCCGGGCCATGTCCGCCAACATCGCCGTCGAAATGCCTGAATCCGAGGTCAACAGCACGCATTTCCGGGTGTTATTTTTGGCCGCGCTGGTGTTGTTTGCCGTGACGTTTGTCACCAACACGATTGCGGAGTTGGTGCGTCAGCGGCTCCGATCCAAATATAGCGATCTATGAGCGCGGGGCGGCGGGTGTTTTTATGAAATTTTTGCGCGCCTGGATTGACAGCGGTAGCCCCTGGGTTTGGTTGTCGGCGGGTGCGGTTAGTCTATGTTTGGTTGGCGTCTTTGGTCTCCTATACCTCATCGCCGTAAACGGCCTCACCCATTTTTGGCCCGCTAGGATTGCTGAAATCGATTACCGCGACGCAAATGGCGCTCGCCAGATTCTGATCGGCGAGATGGTCGATCGGGAGCTAAAAACCGACGCTGAGCTGGCGTCCGGGGGCGAGGCGCAGGTCCTGATGAAACTCGGGAACCGGGACATCTACGGGCTTGACTTTCGGTGGGTCTCCGAACCCGGGATCACCGGCATCGATTACCCGCGCGAGATCATTGCCGTCGAACGCGAGGAATGGGGCAATCTCTACGGTTACTTGGCGGGCGTGGAGGAGGGCGGACGGCGGCTGGCGCCCGCAGAAGATCCGATTGCCGAGCTGGGCGCGCGGCTTGGCCGCAGGCATGAGCTTAAGGCACGGATTAGCCATATCGAGAAGGACCTGATCGGCGGAGTCAATCATGAAATGGAGAACCTGCGCTTGCGCCGGCGCCGCCTCGAGCTCGACGGTGTTAAAGACCCGGGGTCTTTCGCGGCCATTCGTGACTCTCAAAAAGCCTTGGAAGCCGAATACGAGCGCTTGAACGGCGATCTGGCGAAGCTTAATGAGGACATCCGCCGCGACGGCATCGTGGTGCGGGTCGCCGGCGGACAAGAGGTGAAGCTGCCTGTGGCCAAGGTCATACGGGTGTATCAGCCCAATCGCATGAGCACCGCCGAGAAGCTAGGGCATTATGTGGAGAAAATCGGCGAGTTCGTGGGGGACGATCCGCGCGAGGCGAATACCGAAGGCGGCATCTTCCCGGCGATCTTCGGCACCGTATTGATGGTCTTGATCATGGCCATCGTCGTGACCCCATTCGGGGTGGTGGCGGCGGTCTATCTTCGGGAGTACGCCAAGCAGGGGCTGTTCACGCGCATCATCCGCATCGCGGTGAACAATCTCGCGGGCGTCCCATCCATCGTCTACGGTGTGTTCGGTCTGGGGTTCTTCGTTTATTTCGTGGGCGGATCCATCGATCGATGGTTTTTCCCCGAAGCCCTTCCGGCCCCGACATTCGGTACGGGGGGCTTGCTGTGGTGCTCGGTGACACTGGCGCTGCTTACGGTCCCGGTCGTCATTGTCGCCACCGAGGAAGGTTTGGCGCGCATCCCGAGCGCCTTCCGCGAAGGCAGTTATGCCCTGGGGGCGACCAAGGCCGAAACCCTCTGGCGCATCGTGCTGCCGATGGCTAGCCCCGCGATCATGACCGGCTTGATCTTGGCGGTGGCGCGGGCAGCCGGCGAGGTGGCCCCGCTCATGATGGTGGGGGTGGTGAAGCTGGCCCCGTCGCTGGGCATGGACGGGAGCTTCCCCTATCTGCACCTCGACCGTAAGATCATGCACCTCGGTTTTCATATCTATGATGTGGGCTTTCAAAGCCCCAATGTCGAGGCGGCGAGGCCGCTCGTTTATGCCACGGCACTGTTGCTCGTGCTCGTCATCGTGGCACTGAATCTGGCGGCGATACGGATCCGGAACCGCTTGCGGGAAAAGTACCGTGCCGCCGAATATTGAGGTGAAGACTATGGACACAGCCAATGAGCGGCGGACCGCGCCCTCGGGGCTTACCCACGGGTTCGACCCGGAGCTCTTGCAACGCAACGAGCCCGAGGCAACACCCGAGGCGGATGTCAGGGAATGCCTGGGCGTTCAGGGGCTCAATCTCTTCTATGGGGAAAAACGCGCGCTCAACGCGATCACGATGTCGATCCCCGAGCGCCAGGTGACGGCTTTTATCGGCCCGAGCGGCTGCGGAAAGTCGACGCTGTTGCGTTGTTTTAACCGCATGAACGATCTCTACGACAGCGTGCGCATCGAAGGGGCGATCCATCTGCAGAACAAGAATATCTACGATCCGGACGTCAACGTGGCCGATCTCAGGCGCCGCATCGGCATGGTGTTTCAAAAGCCCAATCCCTTTCCTAAGTCGGTCTACGAAAACGTCGCTTACGGCCTGCGGCTTCAGGGCATCAACAAGAGGCGCGCCCTCGATCAGGCCGTGGAACGCTCGCTCAGGGCGGCGGCGCTCTGGGATGAGGTGAAAGACAGGATGAACGAAAGCGCCATGGCCCTTTCCGGCGGACAGCAACAACGCTTGGTCATTGCGCGCGCGATCGCCATCGAGCCTGAAGTATTATTATTGGATGAACCCGCCTCCGCCTTGGACCCGATCTCGACGCTGAAAATTGAAGACTTGATGTACGAGCTGAAGTCGCAGTACACCATCGTCATCGTCACGCACAACATGCAGCAGGCCGCACGGGTATCCGATTATACGGCACTCATGTATGTGGGCGATCTCATCGAGTTCGACGACACGAAGGTGATTTTTACCAACCCGAAGAAGAAGCAGACCGAGGACTATATTACCGGCCGGTATGGTTAAGCCGTTGCCGCGCGTAGAACGCTGTAATATCCACTTACTCCAGAGGCCGTGCCGATGACCGCGACGAAACTCCCGCAACACATCTCCCATCAGTTCGATAACGAGCTCGAAGACATTCGGGCCCGCGTTTTGGAAATGGGGGGGACGGTCGAGGAACACCTGAGTAAAGCGATAGAGGCGCTGGTTCAGGGGAACCCGGGATTGGCCGAGATCGCGGCCAGCAATGACTTTAAAGTCAATGCCATGGAGGTCGCGATCGACCGGGGCTGCGCAGAGATCCTGGCGCGGCGGCAGCCCGCTGCCAGCGACTTGAGGCTCGTGTTGGCTATCACGCGCATTATTACCGATCTGGAACGGGTGGGCGATGAGTCCAAGAAGATCGCGCGCGTGGTCATGCGCTTGACGGAAACAGAGGGCCCAAAAGCCTATTACGTGGGGGTCCTGCACATGGGCAGACACGTGCAAGCGAATCTCCATGATGCGCTCGATGCCTTAGCGCGCATGGATGCCCAAGCCGCCCTGGGGATCGCGCGCAAAGACCATAGCGTGGATCTCGAATACGACGCCATCATGCGCCAGTTGATTACCTACATGATGGAAGACCCGCGCAGCATCACGCGCGTTCTCGATACGGTTTGGGCGGTGAAATCGCTCGAGCGGATCGGTGACCATGCCAGTAATATTTGTGAAAGCATCATCTATCTGGTGGAGGGCAAGGACATCCGCCACAAAAGCTATGAAGTGACCGACCCAAGCGAGGCCGGGCTTGGCGTGGAGAATCAGCAGTAAATCAATATACTTCGCGGGCGGGGTATGAACCCCGCCCTTGACCAAAGGGGAGAGCTGCGCTTCTCCCCTTTTGGAAAACTCCATCGCTAATCCGATCTTCTTTCCACGTTTCTCTCTATCTATTTAATTAGGTGGACAAAGATGCCTTTTCGCGCCTCAAGATGTACCCATGTTGATATGTAATAATGTGTTGACATGTGCGCTATGGTACGTGGCCATGTACATCGAGCAGATCCCACACCCGCCGTGCTCCTGCGGGAGTCCTACCGGGAGGGCAAGCGGGTGCTCAAACGTACCCTCGCCAACCACAGTTGGTCGAGGGGCTGCGCACGCTGCTGCGTGGAGGCACGGCCGTCGAGCGGCTC
>JBOIDL010000023.1:0-28173 GCA_050740435.1 Gammaproteobacteria bacterium | reverse complement strand
GAGCTCAAGCAGCGCATCTTGCAAGGCGTGCGTGAGATGAACCTTGCCCCAGTCGTTGTGCGCTGGAAAAAGTTCGCTCTGGGGCTGGCATCATAGTAAACTATTTGATGAATCGTTATACTAGTGGGCATGAAAGGAGGTCCTATGGACAAGGTTTCTAACGGCGACAGAGATCATCCCGGCACCGCAGCGGGACCGACCCTTCGCCGGGTAATGGGCCCATGGCTGCTGCTCCTCTTCATCGTCGGCGACATTCTCGGCACCGGAATCTACGCGCTTACCGGTCAGGTCGCCAAAGAGGTCGGCGGGGTGGTATGGCTCCCGTTTCTGGTGGCTTTCGTCGTCGCTCTCATCACTGCCTTCAGCTATCTAGAGCTGGTGACCAAGTATCCAAGGGCCGCGGGCGCTGCCCTATACACACACCGTGCGTTTGGCATTCACTTCGTGACGTTCATCGTCGCCTTCGCCGTGATGTGTTCGGGAATCACCTCCGCCTCAACGGCCTCGCGGGCGTTCGCCGCCAATCTGTCAAATGCCTTCGATCTCGGCTTCGCGGGGGGAATCGGAATCACGCTCGTGGGACTGGCATTCATGGCCGTGGTTGCGGCAATCAATTTCCGCGGCGTTGGCGAGAGCGTAAAGGCCAATGTCGTCCTGACCTGCGTCGAGCTGACCGGTCTCTTGATCATTATCTTCATCGGTGTGTGGGCGATCGCGGCCGGTAAAGGCGACGTGTCGCGCGTCATTCAGTTCAAGACGTCGGGCGATGCCAGCATGGTCTGGCCAGTGATCGCTGCGGTGACGCTTGCCTTCTTCGCCATGGTCGGATTCGAGGATTCGGTCAACATGGCTGAGGAATGCGAGGATCCGACCCGCCACTTCCCAAAGGTGCTTCTCGCGGGGCTCGTCATCACCGGGCTAATCTACGCGCTTGTATCGATCTCGTCTATCACGCTTGTCCCGCCCGAACAACTCGGTGAAGGTGAGACACCGCTATTGAAAGTCGTGCAGGCGGGCGCTCCGAATTTCCCGATCGAGATCTTTGGTTTGATTACGATGTGTGCCGTGGCCAACAGCGCCTTGATCAACATGCTGATGGCCAGCCGACTGGTCTACGGCATGAGCCGCGAGCGCGTCCTTCCATCGGTGCTCGGTAAGGTGCATACGACGCGGCGGACGCCTTACATCGCGATCGGATTCACCACGCTGCTTGCCTTCGGCCTAATCACTTTCGTCGGCGAGGTGCCTGCGCTAGGCGGCACGACTGCGTTGTTGCTGCTGTGCGTCTTTACCGTGGTCAACATCGCGGTGCTCGTTCTGCGACGTGATCGCGTCGACCACGAACATTTCCGCGCGCCGACATTGCTGCCGATCCTAGGCGCGTTGTCTTGTGGTTTTCTTGCAGGCCCGTGGACTGGCCGCGATCCCGTTCAATACGAGATTGCCGAGATCCTGCTCGGCATCGGCATTGCGCTGTGGCTCGTGACCGTGCTGGCCAACCGCGCTACAGGCCAGAAGGCGGCGGAACCTCCCAACCGTCGGTACTAGCGGACCGATCCACTGAGTGGCTTTAGTTCCAGGGCGATTGTCTTGCAAACGGCTGGTGCGGTGGCGTGCCTTCTTCGCCCGCGAGGGGCACTCATGCGGAGCTAAGACATGCTGAGACCCGGACAAATACCTGTCGAATGCAGGGCGATTCTGAGCGAGACGTTATGGAACAGACTCAATGAGTTATTCGATTCTAAGGGGCTAGCGCGGATTCGCGGCTTGTTAGACATCTGGACCCACCGGCAGACAGCGCCATGCAGGAGGGAACAGGAGGCAATTCAAGATATGTTTTTGCCGGGACTGGAGAATGATGAGCCCTGGCTCGACGCCAATTCCTTTAGTTTTTCGGTACTTCTCGAGCGCGCTTATGCGCAAATCAGAGAGGAATTCGAACAGCTTAGAACACAGAGCCACTTTGTCCCTTACACCAGGGGCCCCTATGTTCCACGTAACTCTCCTCCGGTCCGAGGGTTACCACCTGGCTGGAAGGAGATAAAGCTGATACATGAATTTGAGCCTGTTGAGAGAAATCGCGTTCTAGCACCCACCATGTCGGCCATTGCGGATCAGATTGTGGCTGAACATAAAGTAGTGGCGCAATTCACCATCCTAGCTCTTGAACCAGGCACGGAACTGCCCGTGCATGCGGATATGGCGAACTTCCTCGTGAGCTGCCATATGGGAATTGAAGTGCCGACGGAGTGTGCGTTGCAGGTTGGGGCCGAAAAGCGATCGTGGCTAGAAGGTAAATGTATAGCATTTAACAATAGCTACTTGCATTCGGCATTCAACCGCAGTAATCGAATGAGGTATACGTTGGTGGTACACACACTTCACCCGAACACAACGTTGATCGAACGGAAGGCTCTCGCGTTAATAGTATCGACGCTTAAGTCAATGTCCGTGCAATCCGCCCCTGACTATCCCTGACTCATTTTCGAAAGTCGTTTACTTGAAACTCCAGCTAAGTCGAGCCATTAGCCGATTACGGCCACGTAAAACGATCATGTTGGCCGTAAGGTCGAGCTTCCGAGCGAGCACCAGTGTTTGAAGGGGCGATACATCCCTTGCTGCGCCGCCCCACCGAGGGCGAGGCGATCTCACTCTCGCTGACCCCAGGTATTGAGGAACACCAAATCATCGAGTGCGCGCTTCCGGGTCCAGTCCTGGATCTCTAGCATCGGGGCGGGATAAAACGCTTCCACATGCCCCAGGCACAGGATCGCCACCGGCTTACTGCCTGGTGGCATATGCAGCATCTCAGCCACTGCCTCGGGATCGAACATCGATACCCAGCCCATACCGATCCCTTCGGCGCGGGCGGCGAGCCAAAGATTCTGGATGGCGCAGGCGATCGAGCACAGATCCATCTCCGGTAGCGTGCGGCGGCCGAAGACATGCGCGTCGCGGCCATCGCACAGTGCGGCCACCAGAATCTCGCCGCAGCTCAGAATCCCCTCCACCTTGAGCCTAAGGAACTCCTCACCGCGCGCGCCAAGCGCCGTGGCGGTGCGCTCCCGTTCCTCGGCCACCAGGGCGTGGATTTTCCGCCTGAGATCGGGATCGGTGACACGCACAAACCGCCACGGCTGCATGAGCCCTACGCTAGGTGCCTGATGAGCGGCCTCGAGCAAGCGCGCCAGCACCGGCGCATCGATCGGGTCGGGCAGAAAGTGCCGCATGTCGCGGCGCTCGGCGATGACGCGGTAAATAGCGGCGATGTCTTGCGCGGGGTAGCGGTGCATCAGGGCCTGCCCTCCCGTTCTGTCTTAAGTGCGCGGAGGCACGTTGCGCACAAGCAGTCGGCATAGCGGCCGAGGATGTACTCGGACTCCTCGGGCGATAAAGTCACGCTGGCACATTGGCAGGGTCGGGGCGATCCCGCGCTGCATTCGAACCGCATCCCGCACCGCGGACAGGTCTTGTCCGTCATGGATGCAACATCTCCGCCGCGACCGCCGGGGCGGACGGCAGGTACCAATGCAGGTAGGAGGCCGTCACGCGGCCGCGGCGGTAAATCGCCTCACCATCCGTTCCGTTTTGTCGGGCGGCTTTCGTACTGGGCGGCATCGAGGATTCCAGCTGCGAGTGGTGGAAGGTATGGCCCCGGACCTCGCCCGACTCAAAGCGGGCCGATTGGAGTCCGAGGCCCATCAACCGCCTTTGCATCCGGGCCCGGCCCGGCAATATGCCGCACATCCGCCCCGTGTAGCCCTCGCTGTCGCAGAGTTCATCGAGGAGATAGAGCATGCCGCCGCACTCGGCGAGTACGGGTTTGTCCGCGGCTACATGCTGACAGAGCTCCTGCTTCATCCGCTCATTGCTCGCCAAGGTCTCGATGTGCAGCTCGGGATATCCGCCCGGCAGATACACGCTGTCGACCGAAGGCAGCACGGGGTCGCAGAGGGGGGAGAAAAAAACCAGCTCCGCACCCATGGCCCGCAGGAGATCGAGATTGGCCGGGTAGACGAAGGAGAAGGCGAGATCGCGCGCCACGCCGATCCGGACGCCCTGCAACAGGCGCGGAGGATCGGGGATCGAGGATTGCCCAAACGCCACGCGTCCCGGCAAGGCGGCGAGCTCTGTTTCGCCGATCGCTTGCGCCAGAGCGTCGAGACGTTGCTCCAGGTCAGTGATCTCCTGAGCCTGGATGAGGCCGAGGTGGCGCTCGGGCAATCCAAACTCGGAATGGCGGTATAGGGCACCCAGGAACGGGACCCCGCTCGGGACGCTCGATTGCAGCATGCCGAGGTGGGCGGTGCTCGCGACCCGGTTGGCCAGGACCCCGGCGAATGGGAGCCCCGCCCGATAGGTCGCGAGCCCATGGGCCAGCGCCCCGAAGGTCTCTGCCATCGCTGCCGCGTCGATGACCGCGAGTACCGGAATGCCCAAGGCCGCAGCCAAATCCGCGCTCGAGGGGCGGCCGTCGAATAGGCCCATGACGCCTTCAATCAATATGAGATCGGCTTCTTGTACGGCCGGCCCGAGCAGGCGACGGCACTCGGCCTCACCGACCATCCAGAGATCGAGCTGGTAAACCGGGTGCCCGCTCGCGACCTCCAGAATCATCGGATCGATGAAATCGGGACCGGTCTTGAATACCCGTACTCGCCGCCCGCGGGCGACATGGTAACGCGCGAGGGCCGCGGTCACTGTGGTCTTGCCCTGACCGGACGCAGGGGCGCCGATCAAGAGCGCCGGGCAGTGTCTCACGGAGGGGTTCAAACGCGCCCCAGCCTCCGGAATACCCACGCCGATATGCTCCCGAGCAGCAACCAGAAGACGCCGTTGGTCCACGTGGCGGCCAGGACGAAGCGCTGCGCGAGATCGGCGGGCGCGAGGGCTGCGCCGGCATCGGCATGGGGCGCGCCTACGAGATGCGGCACGACAAAGAGCGCCACGCCCGTGCGCCGAAACACCCCCATCTTCAGTGGCAAGGAAAGGCGAAGCCGTGACGGGTGTCGTGCGCGGCGTTATGCACGGCGGGAACCGGCGCGAAGCCGGCCGCGACCAAGATGACGATGCCCAGGGCCGTCGCCCAGAAGACGGCGAGGGCCGGTGTCCGTGTGAGGGGATGAGCGTGTGTTTGGGTGATGTTCGACATGGGGTTCTCCTATTCTGTGATGGACAATGGTTTATGGTGCTTGGCCTTGCGAAAGCGATGACTGAAGTCGGGATCGTACAGGCGCGAGTTGGAAAAGTCAGTCGCGGTCAGGACGGGGCCCACCAGATCATGGCCTGCGAGCGGATCCCCGCCGCCTTCACCTGCTCGCGGATGACGGCGAGCGTGCCCCGCACGCGTGGCGGGCAGGTCCACCGTACAGGCATCCCCCGTCGGGCGAGACCGCGTCTGGTTATTATCACAGTTCACGGACGACAACGCCCCCTGCTAGCCGTGCAGGGCGCGTACGGCCCGCTCCGGATCCGATTCCAGGATCTTCAGCAGGGCTCGTCCCGGACCGGTGGGCCGGCACCGGCCCTGTTCCCAATTCTCCAGGGTACGCGTGCTCACCCCGATGAGCCGGGCGAAACGACTCTGTGACAAGCCGGTGTGCTCGCGGATGGCCTTCACCTCGGATCTGGGTAGTGAAAGGCCCGCGCGGGCTTGCTCTTACCCTTGACCCCCAGCGTTTGCGCGACACCGCTGGCATCAATCACGACGAGAACCGGGATCCCCAGTTGCTGCGCGAGGAAACGCGCGACCGCGGCGGTGACCGTCGTTTTGCCGTGATTGGAACCGGGGGCGCTGACAAAAAGCGCCGGACATAACCGAGCTGAAACGCTCAAAACTCCACACCCTTTTGTGCTTTGACGCCCTGCTCCTGATACGGATGTTTAACGGGGCGAATGTCGCTCACGAGATCGGCCAGCTCGATCAGCTCCGCTGGTGCATGGCGGCCGGTAACCACAATGTGCAGCATCTCGCGCCGGTCGCGGAACACATGCAGCACCTTGGGCACATCCAGATACTGATACTTAAGAACGATATTGAGCTCGTCCAGGATCACCATATCGTAGGACGGATCGTTGATCATCCGCACGGCTTCCGCCCAACCTCTGGCAGCGGTCCTCATATCGGCTTCACGATCCTGGGTATCCCAGGTGTAACCCTGGCCAACGACATGGAAATCGCAATTGGGGTGGCCGCTGAGAAGTTGGCGCTCGCCGCTCTCCAATGCGCCCTTGATGAACTGAACGACGCCGAGCTTCATTCCATGTCCGAGCACACGCAGCCCCATCCCGAACGCGGCCGAGGATTTGCCCTTGCCGGTACCGGTGTTGACGATCAGCAGGCCCTTTTCTTTTTGCGCGGCGGCCTTTTTCTTTTCAAAACCTTCTTTGTGCCGCTGGGCCATGCGCTTGTGCGATTCCGGATCGGTTTTCATTTCTGCACCCCTAATTCTTCTTTGCGCCTTAGTGTCTTTGCGTTGAGTTTTTTGTTTTTTCTATTTCCACGCTGTTCCGGTCATTTCGGTTAACAGCGCCGCCACGTTGTGGCGATTCACGTGATAGCCGATGAACACCAGCTCCGATTTTACCGGGGACGTTTTTGCTGCATCGGCGCTCATCGTCACGCGTGTTCGCACAGCCTGCACCAATACCGCGTGCCCGCCATTGTTCGTATGACTGGCCGAGCGAACAAATCCTTTGACGCGCAATAGCGGCTCCGACCTGGCTGCGGCAAGGAGCGCTGCTTCGAGCCTTTCCGTCTCCTGCGGTTCCGGGCTGCTGAGCGCGAACGAAAGCCATCCCGGATCGTGTTCGTGAAAATGCTTGTGTGTCGCTAGACCGTGCGTGTGAGCGCCCATCCCGGAATGGCGGTGCCCATCCAGACGCCGTTGATTCGCAAGCGGTTGCGCACCGGGGCCGGGCATGGACGGCAGCGGACTATAACGGTGGCTGTGCGCTTCGAACGTCGGCTGGTGCAGGCGCAGCCCCAAGGCCAGGCGGATGTCGAGCCGGGCACGATAGGCCAGCTCCAGAAATCGAACCTTCGGCGCCAGCTTGCGCACGCGCGCCTCGGCCGCCAACAGCGCGTCTTCAGCAAGGTCGTCGATCTTGTTCAGTACCACGACGTCGGCGTTTCCGAGCTGTCGTGCAAACAGTGCCGCCACAGCCGCCTGTGGACTGGGCGGGGAGCCGTTACGCTCGAACTGACCGGACAGCAACAACGGCGTGTCCACCACCGCCAATGTCGCATCGAGAACAAAGTCGTTCACGAGATCGGACGTTTGCAACGTCTCCATGACCGCGGTCGGCAATGCGAGACCGGAAGTTTCGATCAGCACGTGGTCGATGTTGGCGCGGCGCTCGGCGAGCGCCTGCATGGCGGGCACGAACCGCTCATCATCGCCGTAGGCGATCAGAGCGTGCGGGAAGTCATGAATCTGAATCTCCACGGTGTCATTCGCGCTTTCCCGCACGATCGCGCCATCTATCGAGACTTCGCCAAACTCGTTGATTAAGATCGCCAGACGGCGCGCCTGCCGATCCTTGATCAGGCCGGTGAGCAACGTGGTTTTGCCGGAGCCGAGAAAGCCGCTAAGGACCGTGACCGGAATCGGCTGATTCACGCTTTGATCTCCCAGTCTTCGAATTGCTGTAACAGGCCGGCGAATGACGAGGTCACCGCTGGATAGTCGAGCTGCGGACGCTTGATAACCAACAGCGGAATACCTAGCGCACGCGCCGCCGCAGCCTTGGCCTGAAAGCCGCCAGCCTCGCCGGAATCCTTGGTCACTACGCAGTCTATCTGCCAATCGCGCCACAACGCTTCGTTGAAGGCCCGCGAAAACGGTCCTTGCATGGCGAGAATATGGCTGCGTGGCACGCCTTGATCGATGGCTCGCTGGATGAATTCCGGTTGCGGCGTCACACGGGTAAACCACTGGCGTTCGGCCGCAGCATGCGCTTTTAGAAACGCAGCCAAATCCTTCGAACCGGTCGCGAGGAAAATCCGTTTACCGAGCGCGATCGCGCGTTCCGCAACTTGCTCCACCGACCTGCATAGCTCGCCCGCATCGGACCCAAGCGAGCTGGGGCGCTCATAGCGCAGGTAAGGAATGCCGAGCACCTGGGACAGGCTTATCAATTGCTCCGACATCTGCCGGGCGTAAGGGTGCGTTGCGTCAACAAGGGCTCGTGCCTGGTTTCTTGTCAGCGCCTCGCGTCTGGCTTCAACGCCTCGGCGCCCTGCCCATACGTATATGCCCGGACAACGCCGGTTCGCGACTTCGCCGCCGTATTCGGTGGCGGTGGAGATGATCACCGGGTAGCCGCGTTCCGCGATGGCATTCGCCAGTGCATTGCCGTCGCTCGTACCGGAAAAAACCCATACCGCGCTACTCGGGAACTCATTGAGGTTCGTCGCCTGCGCCGGCGATACCCAGTCGTTGTAACCGCGTGGTGTGAAAATCCAGTTCCGCTTGCGCTGCGTAAACCGATTTCCGATCACGATGGTCGTGAGCATGTCGAACTGCAACGCAAGCAGGTCTTCCAACCGGTGGACGCTCACCTGTTGATCGGGCCGATAGGCATTGCGCACCACGCCGCAAAGCGTCTCTGCCGCCTTGTGGTCGAGCATGATGCGCAGGATGCGGTACACGCCCTGCTGCCGGCCGGCGCTCTGCACATTGTACAGCACGCAGGCGAGATCCGCTTCGGCGATATGCCGGGCACGGTGCTCGACCCACTCCCAGGGGCACAGCAGATCGGAAAGGCTGAGGGTGGCAAAGTCGTGCGACAGCGGCGAACCGAGCAACGACGCGCAGGCGTTGGCGGACGTAATGCCCGGCACCACGTTTACTTCGAACGCGTCATCTTCCCGCATTTCTTCGAACGCAAGCGCCGCCATGGCGTAAACACCGATATCGCCGCTCGAGATCAACGCGACCTTGGTGCCGCCGCGGGCCTTTTCGATCGCAAGCCTCGCGCGCTCGCGCTCCTGCGTCAGCGGCGGTGTGTGGATTTCCTTTCCGGCAAGCCACGGCTTGATCCAGCGCAAATAGAGCTCGTAGGCGACGATCACTTCGCTTTCGCGCAACGCCGCTTCGGCTCGCGGAGCGATGAGATCGCTGAACCCCGGCCCGACTGAAACAAGATTCAAAACACCGCTCATGACTCTACTGAACAAGTGATGTTACGCACGTAACTCCCTCCCCCTATTTGTAGCTCCGATTGGGCGCGACATCGGGTAGTCACATAAAATCAGAACTTCGCTAACCCGCCGCGGTCTTCCACCACCGCCACGGCTACGCCATCCAGAGCGGTTTTCGGCACCACGAGTTCTCCGCGCGTACAGGCGATCAACGCGCAAGGCTCGCATACGCCATCGACGCCCACGTTTTTCCGCACCCATTCGGATGCCTGCGTCACCCACGCGCGCGCCGCAACTTGTTCGGTAGCAATCACCCGCAGCGGGATAGTGTGTTGCTCACAAAACCGAACCAGCCCCGGCTCCTCCGCTTTCATCGCAATCGTCGCGATTTCCCGCACTTGCGTCAGATCTCGCTCGCCTAACGCATGGCGGACGGCCCGCTCGATCTGCTCGGCGCCTGCGCCTTTGCGGCAGCCGATCCCGACCACAAGAGGCTTCAGGGCGTCGGTCGCGGTGGTGATCACCGGGATGGCACCGACGACGTTGGCCACCCGGTAAGCGAGATCGTTGCCTCCGGCTTCATGACCGCCCAAGAGCGAAATGGCAAAACGACACGCCTCGTCCAGCACAACGACGGCCGGGTCGGTATGTTTATCGCGGATCGCCCCGTCTATAAAACGCATCGCGATACCGGTGGTCATCACGAGCACCCAACCAGAATAGTGCTGAAAGAGGTCTTTGAATTGCGCTTTCTGCGGAGCCTCGCTCTGCCACGGCCGAAATAGCGTCCCACCGAGCCGTTGTTCCAGGACACGCCCCACGCCTTCGGCCTGCTCACGCACCGACCAAATGCCAAGTTGATCCTTCACGCGCCGTCCCTACAGCGTTTTGCCGGCTTGCGGAACTTGTGTTTATAGTCGGCGGCATAAAGGCGCGATTCCGTGCCTTTATCGTCGGCCAGCACCGCCCCGACGATGAGCAGGCTGGTCAACTTCCAGTGGCTCACTTTCACTTCGCTCAACACCTTGCCCAAAGTACTTCGGTGCGTACGCTGATCCGGCCAGCTCGCGCGATACACCAGCGCCACCGGCGTGTCATCGGGATAATGTTGCCTGAGCTCGCACACGATTTTCTTAAGATGCGGCCCGGAGAGAAAAATACACAGCGTCGCGCCAGGCTTCGCCAACTCGCCCAGCGCTTCTTTCTCAGGGACAGGCGATGCGCGTCCGGACACTCGTGTCAGGATAATCGTCTGCGATACGTTCGGTTTGGTGAGCTCGCTCAGAAGAAGAGCTGCCGCCGCGGTAAATGAAGAAACACCCGGCACGACTTCATACGCGATGCCGAGCATGTCCAAGCGCCGCATCTGCTCGGCGGTGGCGCCGTAAATCGCGGGATCGCCGGAATGCAGGCGCGCAACCTCCCACCGGGCCGCCTGGGCACGACGATAACAGGTTTCCTGTGCGTCCAGATCGAGTTCTGCGGTATCAATCAATTGTGCATCGCCGCGGCAATAGCGCAAGACTTGCGGCGGCACGAGGGAACCAGCATAGAGCACCATTGGCACGCGCTTCAAAATTTCCGCCGCCCGCACCGTGATCAAATCATGGGCCCCCGGCCCGGCGCCGATGAAATAGACTTTCACGCGTGCCGCTTTCCCCGCGAGTGGCGGCGAATCAATAGGGTGGAGAGATACCCCAGCGATTCGTCCGCCGGCAATTGTGCGAGATCACCACACACCATCTCGCCCGGCAACCCGATCCGGGACGCCAGCGCGCAATGCTGCGTGATGTCCATTTTTCGAAGCAAGCCGAGCACCCAGGGCAGGCGCTTGCCGACTTTCATCAGCACTACGATGTCGTGCGTCTCAATCTCACGTTGCAGCGCCTGCGGCTCATCGGGACAAGGGAGAATCAGCACGCGCTCCTTCCCTTCGCCGATCGGCCACGCCAGCGCCGCCGCGGCAGCAGCATAGCTGGTGATCCCCGGAAACGTTTTATGCTTGAGCTGCGGTAACAAATCCAACAACGCCGCCAGCAGATAGCCGTAGGTGGAATAGGTCAACGAGTCGCCGAGGGTGAGATAGACCACGTTGCGTCGAGCCTGGAGTTCTGCGGCGAGCTGTTCGGCCAATTCGGTATAGTGGCTGCGCAACACCGCTCGATCCGGGTCCATGGTAAATTTGACCTCGCGCAGGCGCTCTTGCGGGATCGCCATTCCCGCCAGACACTGGCGGGCAACGGATACCTCCGCCGAACGCGCGCGTGGCAGATAAATCGTATCGGCCCGCTGAAGCGTCTCCAGTGCCGCGACCGGCAGGTAGCCTGCCGGGCCGGGGCCGACACCGATGCCGAAAAACAGGCCCAATTCGCTCATGTTCTCATTCAATTAAAAAACCCAACGCAAAGACGCGAAGGCGAACAATGTGTTGCGATTACGGTTTGCGTAATATGCTTTTATCAATTTTTGCCTTACAGAACTTTGCGTCTTTGCGCCTTGCGTTGTCAGTTGCGTTTATAGGTTCATGCCGCCTTACCAAAGCCATGCCGTGCAAACCGAATAACCTCACTTCGACCCGCTCCACCCGCGACAGGCGCGCCTGCATCAACCGCGCGACGCGATCTTCGACTTCGCTCCATAACGCGTGCGCACGCGGATCGGCCTTCAACAATTCCATCGCCGCCTCGACCGTATTGGCATGTTCGATCTTCGCCACATCCTCGGCGGCAAATCCGCACTCCGCGGCGACGCGGGCGACCGCGCCCATCGCCATCCGGCTTTTGCCCGAATGCGTGTCCCAAATGTCATCGAGGATTTTGGCGAGTTTTCCCGGATGCCCGAGCATCCATAAGATGCGCAATCTCGCGTTTTCTTCCGCCAACACATGCTGGGTAGCGTCGAGCGCAAAACCGACAAAGTTGGAAACCTGGACAACGCGCTTGGCCGGAAGATGCAGCGAGTGCCTGGCGTAAGCGATGCCGAGCTTCCCTGGCGCATAGGCTACGCTCTCGGCGCCGCCGCCGAGCGCCACCCGGATGTACACCTCGATCGAGGCCATGTACGCCGCCATTGACATGGGCTCGACGATACCGGTCGTGCCGATAATGGAGATACCGCCGACAATGCCCAGGCGCGGATTGAACGTCTTCTTGGCGATGACCTCGCCATTTTCGCAGCCGATCTCCAGATCGAATCCCGGATTCGGCGCGTCTTCCAATACTTCGTCCACCGCGCAGCGCATCATTTCGCGCGGCGCCGGATTGATGGCCGGCTCGCCGACCGGTACGCGTATTCCTGGTTCGGTGACGGTACCCACGCCGGGCCCGGCCAGGAACCGTATCCTGCCGGTATGGTTGGGGCGCACCACGGCGAAAATCACCGCGCCATCCGTGTTGTCCGGATCGTCCCCGCCATCTTTACGCACGTCTGCGCGCGCAGATCCGTCGCTGAGCGAGTTGACGCGCATGACGGGCACCATCAGATAGTAACGATCATCGGGCAGGCTGATCGCAACCTCGGCAGGCCTTTCGCCGCGCAACAGCAACATCAGCGCCGCCTTGACGGCCGCCGTGGCGCAGGCGCCCGTGGTTTGACCGCGGCGCAAACCGTTGTCGGCCGGCAGACTCAAATCGAACGGCTGGCGCGTCACAATTCCAATACCCCCGCCAGCTGATCCACCGCCCCGATCATCAGCGCATTAACCACCGCCGCCGCCCACGGCGATCCGCCGCGCGTGCCGGCGTTGGTAATGCGCGGCACCTGTATGCAACGGCGCAAGTCCTCCTTCGATTCGCGCGTTCCGACAAATCCGACCGGCAGACCGATTACCAGTTGCGGGCGCCAGCCATGGTCGCGGATCAGGCGCGTGGTTTCCGTGATCGCCGTCGGCGCGTCGCCGATGGCAACAATGACGTCATTACCCCACGTCTGCCATGCGCGCTGAATCCCCACCGCCGAGCGTGTCATGTCGTTCGCCTGTGCGAGCAAATGCGATTCCCGGTCATGCACGCCGCACCAGGTTTGAATTCCGAGCTGTTCGAGCAAGCTCCGCTTCAGCGCGCTCTGTACCATCGTCACGTCCGTGACCACGCGCCGGCAACGCAACAACGCGCGGATGCCCGTTGCGACCGCGCCGGGCGAGAAGTACATATCGTCGACGATATCGAAATCGCCGCTGGTGTGAACCAATCGCTGCAGCACCCGCTTCTCCGCGGCGGAACAGGCGGACCAGTCGCGACCCGCTTCAATGATACGGAAACTCTCGGCCTCGATAGGATGCGGTAGATAGTGTTGATATTCCGGCTCGACAACAACCAGTGGGGCTTCTCTCAGCAGGCCCCGCACGGGCAAATGATGCGCCTGCTGCGGCGTGCCGATCTGCTCCTCGAACCCGACGATTTGCACACGATATTTGCAGAGTGAGCAATTCATGTGGGCGCGGCCTTCCACGGCTTCCTGCGCCCGTTCGAGAAACGCATCCGCGACGTCGGCATGCGCACCGAGATATCCGGCCTTCAGCACTTCGATCTCGGGATGGCGCGTCTGTAACCCATCGGCCGCGGAATAGATGCGTTTGACCAAAACGCCATCGAACAGAAAATAGGGAAACACAACCATCCGCTGAAACCCCAGGCGGGCGGCGGCCTGTAATCCGTCGGCCACCGGTGGTTTGGCGGTACCGGAGTAACAGACAAACACAGAACCGAATCCCAAACCCTCTTCGAGCATGCGCGCGAGCTTGGACACTTCGGAATTGGCGTCAGGGTCGGAGGTACCCCGCCCCACCACCACCAGACAGGTCTCGACCCGCTGCACAGTCTGGCTCGACAGAGCCTCGGCTTCCACAATCCGCTGCTGTGATAAACGCAGCAACAGCGGATGCAGGTCCATCGCCGCGCCGAAATGGAATTCGACGCTCGGGTATTCGCGCTTGAGCATGGCGAGCTCGCTCGGCATGTCGTTTTTCGCATGCGTTGCCGCAAACAACAGCGCCGGCAGCACCACCACGCGCCTGGTGCCGGCCACAAAGGCGGCTCTCACCGCCTCGTCTATGGTTGGGGACGCGAATTCCAGATAACCATAGGCGATGTCGCGCCCCGGCGCACGCCTTTTCATCAACTCGACCAGAGCCTCGAATTCGCGCACCCCCGCCGGGTCGCGGCTGCCATGGGCGGCAACGACGATACTATAGTCGTTCACGTCCACCGGGTCACACGTTAAGGCATGTCGAAAAAAGCGTATCTTGCCCGATACGGTCTTGCAGTCCGGGACCGCGCAGAAGACCCAAACTAGCAGTGCCGGCGCTAAACAGTCAAGCGACCCCTTGCCGGGCCCTTGGGGTTCGCTTGCCAGCTTATTCTCTGCGGCATAGACTGGGAGCGTCGCGAGCTAAGCTAGAAACTCCAAGTAACGTCACTGCAAGGATCATCAGATGTCGTCGATGCTACATGTTACCGAAACGGCACCGGCTCGCGCGCAAGCATGGAAGACCCGGATCATCCCGGCGCTGCTCGCCGCCGCTGCCGAGGGTTACGAAGCGGCTGCGACAGCGATCGACGCCACCGCCCAGCGCAACGAGTGACAGCCTTAGAACATCGCCACCGCCATCGCCAATGCCACGTTCTGGTTATCGCTCGGCACCCTCCTCGGACACTTTTTCGAGAAGATGGCGTGGGCGGCCTTGGATGGAGATCCATTGCAGGCAGTTCCCGCTACATCACCTGCGAGCGTAAGCCATCATGATCGTCTGTATCGGCGCCGGGCCTGGCGACACAGGCTACCTGACTCAGCGCGGCGCAGAGCTGATGCGCTCCGCCCACGTTGTGGCCGGGTTCAACGCCGTGGTCAACATTGTCCGCAGCCTCATCCCACCGATGGCGGAGATCGTCACCATGGGCTACCGAGATCAGACCGAGCAGCTCGCGCAGGTGGCGGCCGCACACCACGCCGGCAAACGCTGCGTGGTCGTGTTTATGGGCGATGTCCATTTCAGCGGCTTCCAGTTGCTCGAAAGAGTCGAGCGCGCCTGCGGCCACCCGGTCGATACCCTGCCGGGGATCTCGTCGGCCCAGATCCTCGCTTCCCGCGCCAAGGTGTGCTTCGACGAGACCACGTTCCTCACCTTCCATCGTCGCGGCGATCTCGAACCTTTCAAGCGCCATCTCATCCACGTGTTGCAAGACGACCGGAACGCTATCGTCATCCCCCGCCCATGGGATTTCATGCCTCGCGACATCGCGGCTTACCTCCTGCAGCACGGGATCTCGCCCGGGCATCCGACCGAAGTCTGGGAGAACCTGACGCGAATGGAGGCGGAATGGCATGGCGCACTCGGGCAAAGCATGACGCGTGACTTCAGCGACATGAGCATTATGCTGATCCGCGCACTTAAGCCCATGCCGAGCCAGATCGAGCCATCCTGACGAAGCGGGCACCGTTGGTCGAATGTCGATGGCCTCTAGTTGTAGGATGGGTAGAGGCGATAGCTAAAACCCATCATATCCATCCGCCGTCCATTGATGGGTTTCGCTGCGCCCAAGGATCTCGAGGCACGCCGTCATGACGCCGGCCCTGCGCCAGACGCCGCCACCCACTCGCGCACGGCCTGACCCCAGCGCTTGGGGGGCAAATGCGAGATGTGGTGATAGCTGGCTCCCAAGCGCTCGGCCAGGAGCCGCGCCTGGCCCAGCAGCCAGTCGGTCTCGGTGTCGATGACGAGGCTTGCGATGCGATGCTCGCGCAAGCGGTCCGATTCGGACAACGCCGCAGCGAGCGCGTCCCGCTCCGGGAGCGTGGCGCGGCCATCGGTCACGAGCACGAGAAAGAGACGCAGGTTCGCCTGCTTGCGCCGCTGCCGCTCGATATCGAAGCGGGCCAGCCGCAGCCCGGCCGCGAGCGGGGTGCGCCCTCCGGCCGGGAGTTCGCCGAGCCGCCGGTAGGCAAAAACCGCACTGCGCGTCGGCGGCAACAAGCGCTCGGCACCCTCGCCGTGAAAGGCGATGAGGGTCACGTAGTCGCGCTTCTGATAGGCCTCTTCGAGCAAGGCGCAGACCGCCCCCTTGGCCGCGCGCATGCGGGCGCTCGCCGCCATCGAGCCCGACGCGTCAACCACAAAGACGATGAGACTGCGAGCGCGCGTGCGGCGTTGCTTGATGCGCCAGTGCCGGCCCGACACTTCGAGATGGGAGGACACGCGCGCGCGGTCCAAGGCTGCAGCCAGCACCGTGGCGGCGAGCGCGAGATCCGGCGGATCGCCTGGGCGAGGCATGATCGCGCGAACGAACGCGCCCCGCCGATCACTGCTACCGGCAAGGTTGCGCTTGCCGTGAACTGCGCCCTCGCGAGCCCGCTCGCTCAGCCGCGCCAGAGACAGTTGCACGCCCTGACCGATGGGAAAGTGCCGTGGTTCTGACTCGGCGTGACTCGTCCCATCGCCGTCCGCTGCCTGCGGCTCAGCTTGGGCGGCTCCCGGTGGTGATAGCGAGGGGGACGGCGGTTTGTCATGGGGCGGCCGCCGGCTCGGCGGCGATCCCGAGGGCCCCGCGCCAGTCGGTGGCGCAGAGCGCGCTTCGGGGCGGCGGTGGGCCAGCGCCAGCGCCTGCGCCTCCTGCACGTCGGCTGCGATCACCGCGTCACGCCCCTCGAAGGCGGCGATGGCGCGCGAAGTCTTGTAAATCACGATGTCGGCGCGCAGACCGTCCACCCTGGCGGCGGCGCAGAGCTCGGCGATCTCATCCAGGCGCTCGGGCGGAACGGTGACCGCCGATAGCCCTGCGCGCGCTGCTGCGATGCGCCGCTCGATCTCACGCTCGGACGCTGTCCAGCGCGCGGCGAAGCCTTGCGGATCGGCGTCATAGGCGATGCGCCGCCTGACCACTTCCTTGCGCTCGCCGGGCTCGAGGTAGCCGTTCACGCGCACGCAGAGACCGAAGCGGTCCAAGAGCTGAGGGCGCAGCTCGCCCTCTTCCGGGTTCATCGTGCCCACCAGGATCACGCGCGCCTCATGTTCGAAGGATACGCCCTCGCGCTCGATCCGGTTGACGCCCATCGCCACCGCGTCCAGCAAGACATCGACGAGATGATCGGGCAGGAGGTTCACCTCATCGACATACAGCACCCCGCGGTTCGCCCTCGCCAGCAATCCTGGCTCAAAGCGGCGCTCGCCGGTCTTTAAGACGCGTTCGATATCGAGCGTGCCGAGCACACGGTCTTCGGTTGCTCCGATCGGGAGGTTGACGAAGGGCGTGGCCACCCGTACTGCCGTGTGATCCGGGTTCCCGTCAGGCGCCGAGTTGAACCGATCGCCCGAGACGACCTCGATCTCAGGCAACAGCGCGGCCAGGGCGCGCACTGCCGTCGACTTCGCCGTGCCGCGTGTCCCGCTGATCAAGACCCCGCCGATCGAGGGGTCGATCGCGTTGAAAATGAGCGCCCGCTTCATCGCGTCCTGCCCGACGATAGCCGTGAACGGAAACAAGGGTCGCGCCGAGGACGCGCTCCGGTTTGCGATGATCTCCGGCCCTGTCACCCCGACCCCCTTCCTTCGAGCGCGCCCTCAGTGGCGAGATACATCGATTTGAGGCGCGCGAGGGTGTCCGGATCAGGGGCCGCCCAGAGGCTGCGCGAGGCCGCCTCGAGCAGGCGCCCGGTCATCTCGCGCAGCGCCCAGGGGTTGCTCTTTTCGAGGAACTCAGTGCTCTTGGCATCGAATATATATTTCCTCGCGATCTCCTCGTACATCCAGTCTTCGATCATGCCGGTGGTCGCATCGTAGCCGAATAGGTAATCGACGGTCGCCGCCATCTCCAGGGCGCCCTTGTAACCATGCCGCTGAATGGAACGCAGCCACCTCGGATTGGCAACGCGCGCCCGGAAGACGCGCCGCAGCTCGTCCTCTAGGTCGCGGACCCGCGCCTGCTCGGGATCCGATGAATCGCCGAACATCGCCAGCGGCTTGTGCCCGGTGAGGGCGCGGATGGCGGCGATCATACCGCCGTGGAATTGCAGGTAGTCGTCGCTATCCAAGATATCATGCTCGCGGTTGTCCTGGTTATGGACGGCGATCTCGACCGCCGCGAGGCGTGCGCGAAACTCCTCGGAGGCCGGCTCGCCATAGTGATCACCGGTATAGGCGAAGCCGCCCCACTCGAGGTAGATGCGCGCGAGGTCCTCGCTGCTCTCCCAGTTCCGCTCGCTGATGGCGGCGAGGATCCCAGTGCCGTAGGTGCCCGGCCTGTTGCTGAAGAGCCGGAAGCGCGAGCGATCCCGCGCGGTCTCGAAGGGCTCGCCGGCCTCGCGCAGCGCGTCCTCCGCGGCGCGGGTATGGTAGCGAACGAAGTTCTGGTCGTGGGGCTCATCCCGATCGGCGACCAGATTGACGGCCCGGTCGAGGAGCCTGACGACACCCGGGAAGGCGTCGCGGAAGAAGCCCGACATGCGCACGGTGACGTCGATGCGCGGGCGGCCGAGCTCGGCTAGCGGGATGATCGTGAGATCGCTCACGCGCCGATTCTCTTCTTGCCACACCGGCCGCACGCCGAGCAGCCACAGCACCTCGGCGATGTCGTCGCCTTGGGTGCGCATGTTCGAGGTGCCCCAGATGGTGATGCCTATCGCTTCAGGATAACGCCCTTGGTGTTCGAGGTGGCGCCTCAAGAGCTCGTCGCCGAGTCTCGTTCCGACCTTCCAGGCGAACGCTGAGGGAATGGCGCGTACATCGACCGAATAAAAGTTCCGTCCGGTCGGCAGCACGTTGGTCATGCCGCGGGTCGGCGCGCCGCTCGGCCCGGCGGGCACGGATCGGCCTTCGAGGCCATCGAGCAGGTTGTCGATCTCATCGCGGGTACGGCGAAGAGCGGGCACGATACTATGCACCAGCGTGCCGAGCGTGGCTGCCGCTTGACCCTCAGTGGGCAAGCCGAAGGCGCGGAGCGTGAGCCCAAGCTCATCCGGATCGAAGTCGGCTGCGGCCAGTCGCTCGATCAGACGCCGGCCCAAGCGCTCGACGGCGTTCAGGAGGTCTCCGTGGGTTCGATGCGGCGTGCCTTCCGGTAAACGCGCGGCTAGCCCTGCACCGTTCGCCGGATCGCACGGCTTGCCGAGATGGGCCGAGTCGCTGATGCGCGCGTAGTCCAAACCGAGGTCGTCGGCGATGGCCCGGCGCAGGCCCGGGACACCCGGTGCATCCAGGCGCACCAGGGCGAGCGCGAGATCGATCAGCCTCTCGCCTTCCGGCAGGCGGCCCAGCACGTGCAAGCCGTCACGGATCTGCAGATCGCCGAGCTCGCAGAGATAGCCGTCGATGTGCTGGATGAGATCGCTATAGGCTTCCCGCTCCGGCTGTACCTCGACACCCAGATCGCGGTGCAGGTTGGCGCTAACCACGAGATCCCAGATCGCCTGCATGATCAGCGGGAGCTTGTCGGGATCGACGCGATCGGCATGGGCGTAGTCGCCGAGGAGTTGCTGCAATCGCGCCAGCTCGTCATAAGTCTCGGCGCGCGTCATCGGCGGGATCAGATGATCGATGATGCAGGCACGCATGCGCCGCTTGGCCTGCGCGCCCTCACCGGGATCATTCACGATGAAGGGATAGAAGACCGGGATATCGCCGATGGCGAGCTCGGGGTAACACGCCTCCGACAAACCGAGCCCCTTGCCCGGCAACCATTCGAGGGTGCCGTGCTTGCCGCAGTGGATGAGACCATCGGCCCGGAATTCTTCGCGCAGCCAGTGGTACGCACCCAGGTACTGATGGGTCGGGATGAGGTCGCCACTGTGATAGACCGCGAGCGGGTTTTCGCCGAAGCCGCGCGGCGGCTGGATCATCACGAACACGTTGCCGAATCGCAAGCCCGCGACATAGACATGATCGCCGTCGCGGTACACCTCCCCCGGCGGTTCTCCCCAGGCCCGGCGCAGCGCAGACTGATTCTCGGCGGGAAACTCGCCGAACCATTGCGCGTAGCGCGCGGCGGTATAGCGTGCGGTCGCGCGCCGCATCTGATCATCGGTGAGGAAGTCTTGATCGTAGCCGCCGGTGGCGATGAGATCGGCCATCAAGGCATCGCCATCCAGCGGGATCTCGCCGATCCGGTAGCCTCGCTGCTTGAGCGCGCGCAAGAGCTCGATGACCGAGACGGGTGTGTCGAGACCCACCGCGCCGCCGATGCGCCCCTGCTTGTTGGCGAAGTTTGTCAACATGATGCAGAGCCGCTTTTCGGCGTTCGGCTTGCGGCGAAGCTCTGCAGAACGCAGGGCGAGCGCAGCCACTGCCTGGAGCCGATCGGGCAGGCTGGCCGAGCGGCGCACCTCGACGCGGCTGGCCCCGGCCGCCTCGTGTTTGAAGGCCAGTGGTACGCTGATGATCCGTCCATCGAACTCCGGCATAACGACGTTCATCGCCGCATCGAGCGGTGTGATCCCGCGCTCGCTAGCTCGCCACTCGTTCACCGTGAGCGAGGTCGTGATGGCTTGAATGACTGGGATCCTCAGCGCCGTGGCGTAGTCCAGCGCCGCACTGCCGGCTCGCGTGCTCCGATCGTCGCAATGCAGATCGGCCAGCGCGTAGCTGAGCAAGCTGATGATGCAATCGACGGTGGGATGGCCACCGTCGCTGAAGTAATGCGCGTAGGCACGGGGGGCGTCCATTGCTTGCGTCGCTGCATCGCGGAGGCTGTAGCAAAAGACCGGCAAGACGTTGCACTCGCGGCTCTCAAGCTCGCGCACCAGGCCATCGACCACGGCGAGATTGCCACTCTGCCAGTGCGCGCGGTAGAAGAGCATGCCGATGGCCGGTCTTCCTTCCTTCCAATAGGCCTGGCGGAAGGCCTGCAGGCCTCCGGTGGCACAGGCGAGAGTGTCCACAGCATCTGGGTGGTAAAGACCCTCGCTCGGGGCCGGTGCGGGCGCCTCGAACCCGTAGGCGGTCGAGAGGTACACGTCCGCCAAAAAGAGCAGCAGGTTTTTATAGTTTTCTACGCCGCCCGCGATCAGATACTCGAATGCGGCGCTCAGATCGGTCAGCGGGACGGTCGAGAGCGCCGCGAGCTCCGGGTCCGGGTGTTGGTCGCCGGGAAAAGCGAGAAGCCAGCGTTGTCTGCTTCGGCAAAGCTCGCACAGCCGCTCGAAGCCGCGTTCGAAAAAGGAGCGGCCGCCGAGCACGCGCACCACAAAGATCCGGGCCTCGCTCCCTGCATCCGCCAGCAGCGCGTCGAGCTCGGCATCGGTCTGCAGCCGCGTGCTCAGGAAGGCGTGCACGGCGGGGAATGCAGTAGGCAGTTGCCGAATCGCGTCCCCGAGCGAGAGCAGCTCCGTGTCTGCCGCCGAAATGAAGACGATCACGGGATCACGGAGCGCTCACCAGGCGCGCGACCAGCGATTCCCTTTGTGCGCCGCATCGCGGCTGCCGTGACCGACGATCAAGAGGCCTGGCGTCATGCTGGAAAGCTCGTGATTCGAATGTCCACTCCGGGGCGGCCTGAGAGTCTTTAAGAAAACCTACTGCGCGCGGGACGGTTTTTTTCACAAACGCCGACGCCAACCCCTTCCGGACTCAAGGTGGAGGGCTCGAGTCCTCCGGCATCGGCTCGCCGAGAAACGTGTGGCGCAGCGCGTACCAGAGCCGCAGCCGCTCCCAGCGCGGCTCTTTCAGCACCTTGAGATCCTCCGATAAGAACGGGCTCGGGAGGAACACGGTCGTCATCTGCTCGCCGAAACCGTTCCAGAGGCGCAGTCCCCAGCTTCCGCCCCCGCCGCACTTCGCGCCGTGCGTCTCGAAGAACGCGGCGCGCGCCACCCGGCGTTTCTCCGCGAGCTCCGGCGAAGGCGCGCCCTTGTGCGCCCCGATGCAGAGGTGGAAGTGCCAGTAGCCGAGGTCCACTGTGAGATAACCGTCGAAGAGCGAGACCTTGGGCGGCTCTTTGAACCGGATCTCGAAGACCGCGCCTTGGATACACGGCCCGACGGTGATCTCGCCCCAGTGCTCTTTGAAGAGGAGATCCGCGAGCCTTTGCATCTCCCCCTCCCCGGGCTCGAAATCGGCATATTCGGTCACCGTGCCGTCCGGGTTGTCGATGATCTCGCGGCGGGGGGTTTGCGTTTCGTTCATGCGCGCCTCCGGCGGGATGGGATCCACGGCCGGATCCATGCCGCTCAATTCCTGCCGAGCGCCCGTTTGTCGCTTGTGTCTCCGCCCGAGATGCGCACGGCGGCGAGCGCGGCATGCACGATCGCCGCGACGGCGACGTAGAACGCGAGCGTGGCGAGGGAGGAAGGGAAGTATCTCGCGATCCGCACGCCGAATTCCGCGAGGCTCGGCTCGAAGCGCCCGGAGAGGAAATAAAACCCGCCGCTCGAAAACAACTCACTCACCACACCGCCGATGACGACGCTTGCGGCTAGCGGCAGCAGGCTCATTAGCGCAAAGCGATGGCGAGCGGCATACCAGCGCCCGGCAAGCCACAGCGCCCCGTAGGCCGGGAGGAGGAACCCGTAAGCCGGGCTGACACAGAAGCTCGACACCCCGCCGAAGGTGATGGCGACATAGTCGATGAACGCCGCCTCGACCAGCAAGGCGACCGGCATCCATAGCGGGCGCAGATACACCCCGGCGAGGAAGAACACCGCAGTGGAGGCATCGGGGAGATGTAATTGTCCGGCGAAGTGGTCGCTGCGGGTGGCGGCCATGAGCAAGGCCAGGGCGAGGGCGATGAGAGCGGTGCGGCGATCGGTCTTTTCGTTCATGGGTTTTTCCTCATGCGATGAAGTCTATTATCACTATTTCTTGGGGTCACAGTATATGGCACGTCACTTTAGGGTCACGAACAGGTTTAGCGTTCTCTTACTCCCTGTCCGATCTCGATGGTTAGATCTCGGCGCGGAAGCCGATCATAAAATTCGCCCCCGCGGTCGAGAAGCCGAATACCTCTTCGTAGTCGTCGTCGAAGACGTTCTGTCCCTTCGCGGTGATCGAGAGCGATTCCATGCC
The DNA here is from genome assembly GCA_050740435.1 of Gammaproteobacteria bacterium. Taxonomy (GTDB): domain Bacteria; phylum Pseudomonadota; class Gammaproteobacteria; order JACCXJ01; family JACCXJ01; genus USCg-Taylor. Next base: position 5,041 of record JBOIDL010000023.1, on the reverse strand, counting down.
GAGCTGGTTTTCGAACAGGCGATAGGCCACTGCGACATCGGCCTTCGCGTAGCCGTCGAGGCGCACGCGGGCGCCGCTCGGATCAGCGTTGAAATCGCGATCGATCGAGCTTCCTTTGACGGTGAGGTTGAAACTGGCCGTCCACCGCTCCACGGTGTAGTCCACGGTGAAGGCGCCGGAATGCTCCGGGCGGCGCAGGAGCGGCTCGCCCTCGACGAACAACGTGCCCCCCAAATCACCGGAGTCGACGACCTCGGTATCGAGATAGGTATAGCTGCCGCGGAAACCGATGCCGATCGGGGTCACGATCCGCAATGCGACCTCGACGCCCCGGCTCCGGGCCTCTTGGATGTTAAATAAGGCAATCCTGTTAGGATCCGCCTGAGAGACGAAGCTGATCAGATCGTCGAAATCCGAGGAGAAGTACGTCGCGGACACCTCGACCGGATAATCGCCCAAGGGTAGCGTCTGGTCGAAACCGGCCTCCCAGCTCTCGGAGCGCTCGGGATCGAGATCTTCGTCACCCCTCCCGAACTGCGTCCTGCCGAAGTTCTCGAAGAAGGTCGGGTTCTTGATCCCGGTGCCGTAGCTCGCGCGGAGCTTGGTCTCGGTCCCCGGGAGGCGATAGGAGAGCCCGAAACGCGGGTTTAGCTCGGTGCCGTAGGTCGAGCTTTCGTCGAGCCGGAAGCCGGCGACGAGCGTCACCCGTTCTTGCCAATCGAGGATGAGCTGAGAGTAGAAGGCCCCGGCATCCCGAGTCTCGTCGGCGCGGTCCGAGAGTCTAAAACCCGGAAACAGGAATACCGAGTCCTGTTCGAAGGATTCGGCCTCGCCGTAGCCCCCGAGCGTCACGGTCGGCGTGAGGCCGGCGAAGGACGGCAGGAAGAAGGTCGAATTGTAGTCGGCCGACAGGCGCTCCTGGGTCGTGTCGCTTCGGAAGGACCCGAAATCGACCCCTGCATCCGCGGGGTCCTCGAAGCCGAAATCCTCATGGTAGTACCCGAGTTGGAGCGCGTGCCGCCACCAGGGAAAGGGGTTCCAGATCGCGCGCGGCCCGACGATCGGCCTCTCGCGCTCCTGGAAACCGTTCGGGTCGAGCGGTTCGAACCGATCTCCCGCGTTTCCGGTCGGGATCTCGCGGCGCGAGTCGTTGTAGCGCACTGTGGTCGTGAGATCGAGCGTCTCGATCGGCCGCCAATCGAAGCGCGAGGCGACCGTGGTGTTCCCGTAGCGGTTGTTGATGTCGAGGATCCCGTCGCTGTCGATGCGTCCGACGTTTAAAGAATAGCCGTAGCTATCGGTGCCGCCCGAGATCCCGGCATGCTCCTCGAAGGTTTCGAAGCTGCCGCCGGCGAAGCCCAAGCGAGCGGCGAGCGGCCCTTCACCTCGCTGCGTGAAGAGCTGTATCACGGAGGTGATCGCGTCCGACCCGTAGAGCGCGCTCTGCGGTCCGCGCACGATCTCGATGCGGCCGACCCCGTCGGTCGTGAGGTCAGAAAAATCGAACCGGCCGCCTGCCTCGTTCACTTTGACGCCGTCGATCAGGACCTGATTGAAGTTCGCATTGCCGCCTCGGGCGAAGAGATCGGTCGTGCCCCCGCGGCTCCCGGTCTGCACGATGGTGAATCCGGGGATGTCGCGCAGGACCTCGAGCGTGTCCGTCACCTGGGCACGCTCGATGTCCCCGCCTTCCACCACGGACACCGAAGCGGGGATCTGATCGACAGGCGTCTCGAGCCGCGTGGCGGTGACGATGATCGGTTCCAGCTCGGCCGGCTCTTCGGCGGCCAACAACGGGCAACAAGACAGGAAACCCAAGGGCAGCAGCAGGACTGCCGGCATTCGGCGAAACAGCATGGTTTTCTCCTCCGCGCACACCCGCGCAATAAAAGTACACAGCGCAAGGCCCGCGGAGAAATGGCGGCAGGGCGGGAAAAGGGATAACGGCCCGGGCGCCGCGGCATCACCCTCCGCAATGCCAGGCCGGTCTCCGGACTCGCAAGTGGGTTCGAAAACCCCGGGAGCAGCGCCTTCCCATGCTTGATGCACAGTGGCTGATGCTGATTCCTTGACTCGCTTACCGTTGCGGGGGCAGCGCCGGGATTGCGCTCGGGTCGAAACTCGAGCGCGCACCGGCTTCCCGTTTCATCCCATCGGACGAAGGTCCTCCGGGACACCTGAAGCCGGCACACTATCTCCGACGCCATGCCGCCTGTCAATGGTGATGATGGCCACCCCGGCGGGGCTTGTGGCGCGAGCGCCACGCCGCGCCCGCAGCGGCGCTCGACGCGATCATCGGTCCCCAGCCGGCAACCCCCGAGCGAGGTGCAGGCCAAAGGGGGTTATCGGCTCAGGGGAATGAACCGGATCGGGTGGGGGACGGGGTGGAAATCAGACCGTTTGCAGTATGCCAAGGCAACGGTGACTCTCCCAGAATCACCGTGAAGTCCAGCGGGGCACCCCGAATGAGCGCTTCCCGCTGCTGGGCGGACCGCCAAAGTAACTCCAGGGGTGACAGCACGACGAAATGTAGCCATGCGGTGATTGTATTCGCTATCTCGTGCGCACAGCGCGCGCTACGCTCGCTATGCCAGCCCTCTCGGCGGTGCCCGAGCCATCGACCTTGGCCACGAAGGCGTCAGAGTCAAAGTGGCCGCCGTTGAAGGTCGCCTATCTGGTGTTCCAGAAGCGGCGTTGCCATAATCCCAATTCCCGTCGCTTGCCGCGTAATGAGGTCAGATCGGTTGTAATCAAGTGACTGATCTGCTGGCTTACCCTCTTACCCTGCGTTTCACCAGGTTCCAGCGCAATGCGTAGTCTGCATCGCCTTCGGGTAACGTCCAAAGGCAGTGCAGATCATCAGGCAGCAAGACAAAGCACCGCCCCGATCACCGGCGCGGTCATTTGACCTATTCCAAAAGGCCTACTCCCCAACCGATATCGCCTCCCATCCGGTTCAGCTCCCTGAGCCGACAATCCCCCTTGGCCTTCCACTCTCGCCAGACCTCACATGGCCTCGAAATGTGGCGCCTCGGGCCAATGAATCCACCGAATATATCTCCATTTGTCACCACCGACTCGCGTGGTTGACACGCCCCAGCTTCAGCAGTACTTTCCCTTCCGAGAAAAAGAGCGCTTAAAATTCTTATTCGTCTACCTTTAGCTTGAAGGGGTCACTGCGTTCATCTTTGGTCTGCTTCGTACTGGCTTGGTGAAAGTCACCAACGCTAACCTAGCCACCCTTCATAGGATCTATCCGTCCCCGGTGATAAGAGCCATTTTGAAGATGCACGTCTCACTTCAATAAACAGCGCGCCGTTGACGCGACAGACGCAAGACAGAAACGTAGAGAAACGGGCTCTTGACGGACATCCTTGCACTTGGCGCTGAGTCTGCAGTTGAGTCGTATGGAGGTGTGAAGTGAAGTACAACAAAACGCTTGAAGCGGTGTGTATGTTTCTTATTTTCGCGACTTGCTCGGCAGTTGTAACTGCTGATGACGACAATAAGAAGAAGAATATTGCGTCCGAGTACCTAGGAGTGGAAATAGAAGAGGAGATGCCATCGGCCGATATTCTCGCTCTCCTTGGGCCCGCTATTGGGAACCGGGCAGGGGAAGATTCTGTTTTCGACCGCGAGTTGCGCAGCGGAGTTTTTCTCACCTCAAGCTCGCAAAGAAAGGGAAAAGTGGTTGCCCTGCAGTTTAGCGCTAGCGCGGGTAACACAAAACCAAGGCAGAAGATCGCAGAGGTCGCGATCTCAACGGGCACGGGCAAGACATTCTTCGACCTAGCTCAGAGCGCGCTGACTACCGCAGAAGCCTTTTTCGACGCTACGGGCTTCGGTGCGCCATGGGAGCTCATACTCCACGCCGAAAACCGGTTCGGTGCCGAGGAGGTAGAAATCAAAGTGGCCGGTAACGCTCGTGCTCAATTTACGCTGTCCTGGAGGATCGAAAGTCCAGATCGACCGATCGACGACTTTATCGAACCTGATGCGCGTCGTAAACGAAGCAAGGAGAAATTGAGCGCCACTGTCCATTTCCCGCTTACCCTGGAGCAGTTTGTCGGATTTGTGGACAGGGCCTATGGACGCAACGCCCCGGAACGTTTTACTGCCTTCCCACTTGCGCCTCACAGTTGGTTGCTCTTAACCGTCACAGGAGACAGTGCAGAGATTGAAGATCGCGTTGTGCGTGTCCGATTCGATGCGATTACGATCACAGGAGAACAGCTATTCGTTGCCGAGGCACCTGCCTCTACGGATGTCGGGCAACGCTTTGTGGACGAGTCAGTGGCGCGCATGCAAGAGATGTTGAAAGAAGAAGCGCAACAGCCTGGATCATCAAGGAGATGGCAGACGGACTTCTTCTACGACGATCCCAAGACGGGCGCAATTACGGTCGCTGTCAAAGGCGAAAACGGTCTTTTCGAAGTTTCTTATAACGTAGAGACGCCGCCGCGGGGGGTTAGGAAGCTGCGATAACGTTGAGGCTGTAGAAAAACCTAAAATGGATTAAAATGACTACCTGATCAAAAGCATAGATCAGGGCTCGCGCATCAGTATCCGCTCTTGTCTTCCATCTCGCTACTATTACGATTTTTACTTTGCTGATCTTCAGACAGCGGAAGGTAGTGGTTTAAGATGAAAATCTTTCTCTTTTTTTACATTCTCATTTTTCTCGCGGGATGTTCTTCGATTCCGAAGGCTCATGCAGAAGAATCATACTTGTCAGCAAGACAAAGCGCGTTTGGAAATGCGATCAAAAGAGCTTTCCACAATCGTGAAGGCTGACCAAGACGATCGACAGGACTGGCAAGAGAAGTCGCCTGAAGAGATGGCCGCAGTTGTCAAACGCGATCTCGCCAGACGGAAGCGAATTGGTGAGATATTCGGCGAAGGGTGTTTCTCAAGACCTAACCCGGCGTAGCCGGAACCAAAGTGTTGAAGGTACCATTCTGGCGTATGGGCAATAAAAACGGAGACGCGTCGTCGCCATGAATCCCTTTGTCGAACGCCATCAAGAGAAGATCGCCGCGGT